>NZ_JAAKYZ010000005.1 GCF_015229955.1 Campylobacter concisus | reverse complement strand
TGAGCTGGAATTATATATGAGCAATACTTAAAGATAGTTGAAATAATTAGGGAATTTGAGAAAAAATTGTTGGCGATTAAAAATTTTAAGTTATGTATTTTTATTATAGGTTTATAGGGTTTAGTTTATATATGCGTATCCACTTCTTTTTTCTATATTTATAGAAGCTACATTGTTATTTTTATCTGTTAAAACTATCTTACAATCACCTTTTAATAGTCTTGAATAAGGCCTTTTCGCTCCTTTATTGTTAGTAACACTTACCACTCTCATGGGCCTACCTAATTCGTCAAAATCAATGGTTTGTATTTTGCCTTTTCTACAACTACCAACAAATTTAACCGATTTTATGCCATATTTTTTTTCAATATTTAAATCTATATTAATTTTATTGCAATAGGACTGAGGAATGCCTCTCCAGCCCGCACTTAAGAATTTGTTTGATTTTTGTGTATCGATGGCAACCTCTTCTTTGGAATTTAAATTACCACTAAATTTATTACCACTACCTCTTTTATCATAAAAAATACTATATTTCCAAGATTTAATCCCAGGCTCATCTACAGAGCACTCTTGCAAACTAGTATCATTAATAGCTATCCCCCATCTCATTTTAAACCAAAATTTTTCATTTTCTGAATGTACAAATTTATCATCTTGCATGGCAAGGTGCTGGGCGTACCTTATATGCGTTAGCATCTGTGTAGCTGCCTCTCTGGCTCCGTTTATTTCTAGCCTTGGTATGATCATTGCTGCAAGTATGCCAACGGCAATGATTACAAAGATAAGCTCTATAACAGTAAAACCCTTGTTTTTATGCATCTACTTACCTCTTACGTCAAAATTTGCAATTACTTTTCCCATTTTTTCTATACAAAATTTTGATTTTCCATCTAGATCGGCGCTTACTAATAAATTTTTAGACTCATCTCTTACGTCTATACCATAAAATTTAAGTCTTAATACAAGCTTTTTATTATCAGTGTATAAATCCTTAATTTCCGCTTCTTTTAATTTATCAGCAAGCTCTTTCACAACATCAAATTTATAGACAAAATGCTTTGTTGGGTTATCTAAAAATAGGTAAAAAATTTGATTAAATACGATCATCGACCAGTTTAAGGCTAAAAAAAGCATCACTAAGGTCGTGCAAATTTTATAGCCTTTTCTAAATTTTGGCAATCTTACACGATACGAATTAAAAAAAACTCTTACCATAAGTGGCGTTGCGATCACACAAAATGGCAAGAACTGCTCAAGTTCCAGCCTTTGGCGCACTGAGACTATCATACAAAAGCAAAATGAGCAAATCACAATAAACCATAAAAGATCTTTTTTCTCTTTTACCCAAATTCTATAAATCGTATAGACAAAAAAGATAAAAATAAACGGCGAAAAAACAGCGGCAAAGATACCAAAAGTATCGATAAAATGCCCACTTGGCCTACCATTTGTATCAAAACCAAAAAAGTAAAGCGTGAGCAAAAACAAAATAGCACTTAGCCAAGCAAGAGGCGGCTTTCTTTTGTAAAGTGCAAATATAAAAAATCCTACGTAAAATATCAAAAAATCGCCATCTATAAAAAAAGAAAGACAAAAAAATGTTACAAATAAAATTTTATTTTTAATATGGAAAAAGTATATACATAGGAGCGCCAGCATAACGCAAAGCCCAGCATTATTGACGATAAGAGCTGAAGCTAGCGTGCCAGGAAGTAAGATAAAAAGCAATACCGCAATAAGTCTGTCAAACTCTAATTTAATGTAAAATTTGCTTATCTTATACATTAAAATAACGCTTAGAATATGAAACGCGATCATTACAGATCTTAGAGCAATATCTGTTTGACCAAAAATTTGAACACTTAAGTTTAAAACATGGCTAAGAAAATTTTGTTTGTTAAAAAAAATTTCAGCTTCACTGTAACTTATGCTAAGAGAATTTGCCGTAAAAAGTAAAAATATACAATCAATCAAACATATTAAAAATACGCTAAAAGCGACGTGATGTCCAACAAATTCTCTAAATTTATCTAGCAAAAATTTTCCTTAAATATGTATATCCCAAAAAAACTCAATCCAATCGTGAGCCTCTTTTACCTTAAATTCTGGCAAAAGCAGAGCCTTCTCTTTATAAAAGACGGTCGCTATTTTGATATCTAAATTTGGATAACGCTTAAGCAGTTCTCTTTTTATCTCGACCATGCTCTCTCCACTGTCGATGATGTCATCGACGAGCAAAATTTTAGTGTATTTGCTAAGATCTGGCACGTTAAAGATATTAATCGTATCAAGCTTGTTGGTATCTTCATAATGGATAGAATTTAGGGTAAATAAATTTCTATTATTAAGCGCAACAGCTAGCGAGTGGCCAAGCGTTAGACCACCTCTTGCCACAGCTAGTATCACCTCTGGATCAAACTCATCTTTTATCTGTTTTGCCATCTTTTTAGTATCAATAGCAAATTCATCGTAGCTATAAAATATCATTTTTCTTCCTTATCAATGCACTAAAAATACGATAAAACTAATGAGCGCTAGCACTACTACACCTAAATTTATATCGCCGAATTCTCTCTTTATGAGCTTAACTATTACGTATGACATAAAGCCAAATGCAAGGCCGTTTGTGATCGAGTAAGTAAGTGGTATGAGCACAACTATAAAAAATGTCGCAACCGCAATGGCCGGATCTTTGAAATTTATACTAGCAAGCTCAGCAAACATAAGCACGCCAACCATTACAAGGATCGGATAGATAGCATTGCCAGGGATCGCTTTAAAAAGTGGCAACATAAAGAGTGTAAGTATAAATAAAAGTCCGCAAAATACAGCCGTTAGACCAGTTCTGCCGCCCTCTTCTACACCACTAGCACTCTCTACAAACGATGTAGTCGTACTTACACCTACAAGAGAGCCAGCTGCCGTAGCAATAGCGTCAGCTTCAAGAGTTTTTTCAAGTTTTACGACGCCATCTTTTTTGTTTTCGTCAAATATCCCAGCTCTTGTACCAACGCCAGCTAGCGTGCCTATCGAGTCAAAAAGATCGGTCACAAAAAATGTGATAACAACTGGCAGCAAGGCTAGACTAAGCGCGCCTTTTATGTCAAGCTCTAAAAATATCGGAGAGATAGAGGCTGGAGTTGAGAAAATTTCTGTTGGATGAGGAGCGATACCAAGCACCCAAGCTATCACTGAAGTAGCAAGCACAGCTAGGATAAACGCGCCCTTTATCTTCCACGCCCAAAAGCAAATAACTAAGAATAATCCCAAAACGCCAAGAAGTACGTTTGGATCTTTGAAATTTCCTATACCAACCAAAACTGCGTCGCTATTTACGATAAAGCCCATTTGCTGAAACGCCACAAAGCTGATAAATGTGCCTATGCCCGCACTTATCGCTCTTCGTAGGTCAAGTGGGATGGATCTAATTATCCACATTCTAAAATTTGTAAAAGATAAGACAACAAATATCACGCCGCTTAGAAAAACAACGCCAAGAGCCGTTTGCCAAGGTACTTTCATGCCGATGCAAAGACCAAATGTAAAATAAGCATTAAGTCCCATACCAACGCTCATCGCAACTGGTGTGTTCGCCCAAAGACCATTTAATATCGTAGAAAAGATGGTAATTAGCGCAGTTGCCGTGATTAGTGCCTCATAAGGCATACCAGTTTTGCTCATAATGATCGCATTTACCGGCACGATATACATCATCGCCAAAAACGTCGTAAGTCCCGCTCCAAATTCCTGCTTCACACTCGTTTTGTTTTGTGCTAAGTCAAAAAATTTCACCCCAAGCTCCTTTTAGTAAATTTTAAGTTCGTTATATAAGCTATCACGCTCAACCGGCGTAAAACCAGATGTCTTTATGAGATCGCAAAATGTCTTTAGTGTAACGCCATTTGCGCTATTTGCGCCAGCTGCACTTTGAATGCTCTCTTTTTCTATCGTGCCATCAAGATCATCAGCGCCAAATTCCTGAGCGATCATCGCTAAATTTAGCGTCGAAGTAGCCCAGTACGCCTTTATATGTGGGACGTTATCAAGCAACAAGCGAGATATCGCCATAGTCTTTAAAATTTCAGCTGATCCTAGAAATTTCACATCTTTTAAGTAGTTATTTTCTCTTTGATAGACAAGCGGGATAAATGCGTTAAATCCGCCAGTTTCATCCTGCAAGTCTCTGATCCTTAGCATGTGATCGATCCTATTTTCACGGCTTTCTATGTGGCCAAAAAGCATTGTAGCATTGCTTTGCCTGCCTTTATCGTGCCACATTTTGTGGATCTTTAGCCAGTTCTCACTACTCACCTTGCCTTTGCAAATTTTAGCCCTGATCTCTTCGTCAAAAATTTCAGCCCCACCCCCTGGCATGCTATCGACGCCGTATTCAAGCATCTTTTCTATCACCTCATCGTAGCTTAAGCCGTAATGCCTTGATAAAAAATCAATCTCAGCCGCCGTCATCGCCTTTACATGAAGCTCTGGATGAGCTGCTTTTATCTTTTTAAAAATTTCTAAATACCACTGCCAGCCACTTTTTGCGTTGTGAGCTGATACGATGTGTATCTCTTTTACACCGTGGCTCACGCTCTCATCAACGATCTTTAAAATTTCTTCGTGGCTCATTAAGTATGGATTTGGATTTTTTCTGTGAGCCGAAAATGCGCAAAATTTACAGATATCAGCACAGATATTTGTTGGATTGATATGGCGATTTACATTAAAAAAGACCTTATTGCCGTGCAGCTTTCTGCGCTTTTTGTCGGCAAATTTAGCCAAGGTAAAAAGATCAAGCTCATAAAGCGAAAAAGCCTCTTGTTTGCTTAATCTCTCGCCACTTTCTAGTTTTTGTAATAGATTCATTATCTTTATCGTCCTAAAGCTGAACTTAAGGCTTTATTATAAGCAAATAAAGCTTTGTTTTTGCAAAAATTATGTAACATTTGTCAAGATATTTTTAACAATGGAAACATTAAATGCTGGCTGATAAAAGTACCAAATATAGCAATAATTATTTAAAAATCAAAGAGAAATTTCTTGATTTTAAGGCAAATTTACCAAAACATTTTCAAAAAAATCAGGGTAGAAATTTTGCAAATTTTTTAGCCAAAGAATACGATGATTTTATAAAATCTTATTTAAATGAAACTATGCGAGATTTTTTTGATGATTTTGTGCCGCAAAATGACAGCTTTGCCTTTAGTGTTTTAGCTACTGGAAAATACGCCCAAACCTTACTTAGCGCAAATAGTGAGCTTGAAATTTTACTAGTTTATAAAAATTTAAAAGGCTACAACATAAAGAATTTCTTAAAAGAATTTAGCGAAATTTTAAGTAGCTCTGGAATAAATTTTTATATAAAAAGCGTCGAAATAGATGAAATTTTTACAAATTACAAAGACGATCTCAAATTTAAAAGCGAAACATCGCAAGTCCGATATATCTGTGGTTCAAAAAGTCTATACCGCCTAGTAAAAAGCGAGATCGTAAAATTAAAAGAATTTGATAAAAAAGCCTTTTTAAACTACCATTTAAAGGTATTTTTACCATTTTCTAGCATCAGCTACTTAGCCCAAGAGCCAAATCTAAAAAGTGGCTTTGGTGGGATAGATGAAATTTATCACCTAAACTGCATACTAAACTGCCTAGATAGCGACATTTCAGTTAGATCACAGGCCCTAAAAGTGATGAATGAAAAAGAGATCGCTAGTTTTAATCTAAATGTGGACTTTTTACTAAGCCTACTAACCACCTTAAATTTGACGCAAAATTCTGATACTTTTAGTGCTTCAAGCGTTGAAATCACGACAAATTTCATGCAAACAAAGTCTAAAAAGCTTCAAGACAATGAAAGCGTTATCAGCCAAAAAATGCTAAGCTCAATGAATAATGTTGCTATTTATTCGAGGTTTATCGTCGCTTCTCTTTGCAGGCCATTTTTTAAAAGTGAGCTAAGCTTTGAGCAGAGAAAATTTGCTAGGCTAAAAAATGGCTTTTACGAGATAAATGGCGTTATTTACGTGCCGCTTCATAAAAAGCCAGCTCTCATTGAAAATCTAATAACCGAGCTTTTAGAACTAAAAGATGTTGATTATAAATTTGATATAAGTGCGATCTTTTACATCAAGCGAGCCATCATCACAAAAAGTGGCTTAGAGCGTGCTATAAGTGAGTTTAAGAAGATATTTTTAAGAAAAAATTCCTACGCTATTTTAAAGTCATTGCTTGATGCGCAAATGATACAAATTTTAATAAAACCAATGGAACACATCAGCCAGCTAGCTCAGTACGACGGCTATCACGAATTTACGGTCGATGAGCATAGCATTTTAAGTGTAAAATTTCTTGAAAATATAAAAGATAAATTTATAAAAAATCTCTATACCGAGCTTTGCTTGGAGGGCAAGACGATGCTAAAGATCGTGACTTTAATGCACGACGTTGGCAAGGGGCTTGGCAGGGATCATGCAAATATCGGCGCAAATATCTTTAGAGCCTACGCAAACAAGCTAAATTTAAGCCAAAAAGCCGTAAATATCGGCGTCATCCTGATAAAATACCACACTCTAATGAGCAACGTCTCAAACAGAGAAGACATTTATTCCCAACGCGTTATATTTACTTTTATCTCAAAGCTTGGCGACAAGCAGGTTTTAAAACTACTTTACATCCTTAGCTACTGCGTGATAAACGCGACAAACGAGAGGCTCTATAACGCCTACACAGCAAAGCTTTTAAGAGAGCTTTATGAAATTTCTCTTAGTGCATTTAGCGATGAAAATTTACTTGATGAAGCGACAAGACGTGTAAAAAAAGAGCAATCTATAAAACGAAATATCGAGTTTTTGGCGCTTGAACTAAGCTTGCAAGAGAAAATTTTTAAAATCACATCAAATCTTGTTTTTATAAAATATAGTGCGAGTGAGATCATAAATTTAAGCAAGGTTGCAGATAGCTTAGATACGACAGAAATTTTTATAAATAACTCTAAAAATTTAAGCATTCAGATTTATACAAAAAAGAGCCTAAATTTAAGCGCCCTGCTCTATGAATTTGCCAAATTTGACCTAGCATATATGGAAATTTTTGAGCTATTTGAGAAGAAATTTTATATCAGGCTTGATTTTAACCAAAATGTTAAAAAAGAGGAGCTTGAAAATACTAAAAATTTAGCTCTAAAATCCCTAAATAGCGAGGTTTTAAAAGAGCCTTTGAAACCAAACATTAACAAAGATGAGATAAACTTCGAGCTAAATCACTCAAAAGACTACGCCAAACTTAGCATCAACGCAAAAGATCAGCGCGGGCTAATGGCTTATGTGATGAGTGTTTTTGACAGGCTTCATTTTCAAGTCACGAGTGCTAGAATTCAGACGGTTAAAAATAGAACGAGAAATCTATTTTTGATCGAGAAAAACGAGCGACTTGAGAGTAAGGGTGAAGAGATATTAAATTTATTAATAAGCGAGTAAAACATGTGTGGAATCGTAGGATACATCGGAGATAAAGAGAAAAAAGAGGTCATTTTAAGCGGTCTAAAAGAGCTTGAGTACCGCGGATATGACAGCGCTGGCATGGCTGTGATGAGTAATGACAAGATTGATTTTTTTAAAGCGGTCGGCAAGCTTGAAAATTTAGCCCTAAAAACAAAGGACTTTATATCAACTGGCTTTGGCGTGGCAATAGGTCACACACGCTGGGCGACGCACGGCAAACCAACTGAGATAAACGCTCATCCGCACCTTGGCGAGCACTCATTTGTCGTTCACAACGGCATCATCGAAAACTACAAAGAGCTTAAAGATGAGCTTGAGGCAAAGGGCGTGAAATTTGTCAGCCAAACCGATACTGAGGTGATCGTGCACCTTTTTGAAGAAATTTTAAAAGAGAAAAAAGATCCATTTAAAGCTTATGAGGCAACTATTGCAAAGCTAAGAGGCGCTTATGCGACGCTACTTATCACCAAAACTGCACCTGATAAGATATTTTTTGCAAAAGATGCCGCTCCTATGGCGATAGGAAAGAGCGACAAAAAAGAGCTATACTTTGCTTCATCTGACGCTCCACTTATCGGCAATGCAACAGAGGTGGCATATCTTGATGACAACAATTACGGCTACGTGAGCTTAGACGAGATCGCAGTCTTTAAACACGGCAAAAAGGCGAGCATAACGTTTAATGCTTTACCAAAAGATAAGAGCTATGCCCAAAAAGAGGGCTATACATTTTTCATGGAGAAAGAAATTTACGAGCAAGGTGCAGTCGTATCTGAAACCATTATGGGCAGGGTTAAAAACCACAAAGTCACTCTTGAAAATTTAGACGATGAATATCTAAAAAGTATCGATGATATCGTGCTTTGCGCGTGCGGCACGAGCTACCATGCAGCACTAACCGCAAGCTATCTTTTTGAAAGGCTTGCTAAAGTTAGAACAAAGGTCGAAGTTGCTAGCGAATTTAGATACAGAAAGCCTTACTTAAACAAAAATTCGCTTTTTATCGTTATATCTCAAAGCGGCGAAACAGCAGATACTCTAGAAGCATTGAGGATCGCTAAAGAAGCCGGTCTTAGGACAATTGCTATTTGCAACGTTGATAACTCATCTATCGTTAGACTAGCTGACAATACTCTTCTAACTCGCGCTGGCATTGAAAAAGGTGTGGCAAGCACAAAGGCCTTTGCAACGCAGATCATCGTGCTTTGGATGCTTGTGCTTCAAATGGCAGCAGCAAAAGAGTCTATCAGCAAAAAAGAGCTTGATCACGAGATCAAAACGCTTCTTCACATCCCACAAATTTTAAATATCAACAACTCTCTTCAAGAGAAGCTTCACCGCCTAAGCAAGCATTATTTACACGGTCATGGCTTCTTCTTTATTGGTAGAGATATTTTCTATCCGCTAGCACTTGAAGGTGCGTTAAAACTTAAAGAAATTTCATATCTTCACGCCGAGGGCTATCCATCAGGCGAGATGAAACACGGCCCTATCGCACTTGCAGATGAGAAGCTATTTACGATCGCTTTAATGCCTCAAAATTTACTTTATGAAAAGACAAAGAGCAACGTTGAAGAGCTTGCCGCAAGAGATGCTTACATCCTAGCTATAAGCCCACTTGAGTTTGAGCTAAGCGATGACTACGTAAAAACAAGCGCACAAAATCACTATATGAGCGAATTTTTTGAGATGATGCTAGTGCTTCAGCTACTTGCACTTGAAATTTCTGTTAGGCTTGGCAACAACGTCGATATGCCAAGAAACCTCGCAAAAAGCGTAACTGTCGAATAATTTAACTGGCCAGCAAACACTGGCTAGTTAAATTTTATTTGATATTTTGCATTAGATTTTATGAAATACTGTTCTTGCAAGAGTGCAATACAGCTAAAAATTTATCTGGTTTTAGTTTAAAATTTTATACTTTACTATGACAATAAAAAATGGTGGCATAGATATCATTTTTGATGTGACTAAAAACTTAATGAGTTAAGTAAAAATGATAAGAATATCGCACTGGAGCATTTTAAAATGATGTGCGATATTAAAAATCAAAAAGTGGATATTGTCGATCTTGTTGGCATCTTCTCTTTTAAGGATAAAGGAGATGTTTAACAAAAAGCCTTATTCTAACCCACTAAACTAAAAAATTTAAAGCTCAAAACTCTTAAAATTTATCTTTACCCAGCATCGTTGTCAGCTGTTCTTTGATTCTATCATCAAATTCACTAACGCTTATGACACCCCTACTTTCGCACATCTTAGCATCATTAACATCACAGTAGTCACTAAGTGCGTTTTTGTATCCGCCCCTTATGCAAGCCTCTCTATCTTCCAGAAATCTAGCCCCACCAAGGATAAGCACGCCAAGGTCAAAACCTATCTTAAATTTCGCACTTGCTGAGCTTTTAACCCAGCTTAAAAATATCTCATCGTATCTTAATCCAAGTGCTCCAACGCCATCTGGCACGACTAAGATATCCACACCATAAAGACTCTCAGCATAAATTTCTGGATGAAGCCTGATACCAAATTCATCGACTATTTCAGGCTTTAGAGCATAGGTCTTGATATTAAAATCCTCAAATTTATGTAAAAAATCATAAATTTTGGCAAAGCTTAGTAGATTTAGCTTGTCAAACATCAAAATGCCAACTTTCATGCTAGCTCCTTTAATGAAGTGCCTCATTTAGCTTGATCGCCCTTTTGCTCGCACTTGCAGTGATCTGACCTGTTTGGCTGTTTTGTCTAAAATGAAGTCCGTTTAGCCCGCCAAGCTCAAGTGCTTTGTAAATTTCAGCTTCAAATTTAAACTCTGGATTTAGCTTAGCTAGCTTTTCGCGCTCGCTAGCTGATATATAGACCTTTGTGCCCTCAAGTACTGCTATACCAGCATCCACGATGCAGTTATCACCAAGAGGTACACCCGTGACTGAGTTTGCGCCAAGCAAGCAATGTTTGCCGATGCTTACAGGGTTGCCGTTTGTGCCACTTAGTACGCCAAGTATGCTAGCTCCGCCACCTACGTCACTACCCTCGCCAACTACGACAGAGCTGCTAACCCTACCTTCAACCATCACCCCACCGGTTGTACCTGCGTTAAAGTTAATGTAGGCAGCACCTGGCATAACGACTGTACCAGGATACACGGCAGCGCCCATGCGAACCTTGGCTGAGTCTAAAATTCTCGTATTATCAGCTGGAATAATATGGCTTAAAAATCTTGGGAATTTATCGACGCTAACGATCGCTGGGTATTCGCCAAACATCTTTAGAGAAATTTCATTTTCTCTTAACCATTCAAGCTCAATCGGCGTATTTTGGCTAGTCCATGCAACGTTTGGTAACACACCAAAAGCTCCATCAAGCACGATCGTCCTAGGTGCAACCTTGCCAAGCGAGATCAAGTAAAGCTTGAGATATACGGCCTCCACGCTAAGTGGTTTTGCATCATCAAATAAAAACACAAGCTTAAATTTATTCTCATTTAGTTCAAGATCGTCATCGAATGCCATTTTTACAGCATGCAAATTTTGTACATTTTTATGAGAGCTTATCTCTTTTTCAAAGACGCTAAAGAGCTTGCTGGCTTTTTTCACTACTTTTGGTGTAAGATCAGCTACAAATTCAGAGCCGTTAAAATCAACCTTAACATCACATTTTTGCAAAGCATAGATATAAGCAGCTGCGCTTAAAAAGCTCTCTTTGTAGTTTACAACAGCAAAAGTCGCTTGCAAAATTTTATCTGTATTTTTTTGTCCACGATCGATCCTAGCGATACCAAAAGCAAGTGGATCTTTGTAGCCATCTTTTTTTCTAAATTCTTCAAAAAATTCCTTAAATTCATTTGCATCTTTAAACTCTTTAGACATCTATTCTCCTTTAAATTTTTTCTTAGTCTAGCCAAAAATGGCTAAAAATTTTATGATTTTAAGTCCATTAAAATTTTTAAATATTTTTATATTTTTAATAATGATTAATCTTATCATAAAGTAAATTGCAATAAGATTTTGCAAATTTAAAGAAGGGGTTTAAATGTCAAATTTAGTAACAAAACCTAGATTTGCTCTGGCTGCGTTAATCGGCCTTATCGCTGGTGTTGTCTCAGCCTTTGTCAAATGGGGAGCGGAATTCCCACTTCCTCCAAGAAGTCCGATGGATATGTTTAACGCTGCTTGCGGACCAGAGAGTGCCATTAGAGCAGCCGATGCGATCGATTGCTCTAGAAATTTCTTAAATCCGCCTTATGTGTTTTTAAGGGATTATTTGGGCGTAGCCGATCCAAATGCCGCCATTTACGAGTTTGCAGGGCATGCATTTAACTACGTAATGATGACGCATATATTGTTTTCGATCGTTTTCGCGGTTGCTTATTGTGTTTTGGCTGAGAAATTTCCAAAGATTACAATATGGCAAGGCTTACTAGTTGGCATTATCGTAAATATCGCTGTTCACGTGATCACATTACCTATTTTGGGGCTTACTCCACCACTTTGGACACTCCCTTGGTACGAGCATGTATCTGAATTTGTCGGCCACATGATATGGTTCTGGTCGATAGAGATCATCCGTCACGACCTAAGAGCTAGGATCACAAAAGAAAAAGATCCGAGTGATTATTGTTGTTGCAACGCATAAATGCAAATTTTTGCTGTTTTGGGCTAAAAACCTAAAACAGCAACTAAATTTATCTCACCGTTTAAAAGCAAAATTTATCCGCGATTAGCACTCTTGGCTAAGCTCTAAATTTTCTAAACGAAGTGGCTTTTCACCTTCAAAAATCACCCCAATACCAAAAGGCTCGCAGATATCAAGTGCACCCTCGGCAAATCTCATCAGCCACTGCTTATCGTGCGCATAAAAG
This sequence comes from Campylobacter concisus, assembly GCF_015229955.1. Lineage (NCBI taxonomy): Bacteria > Pseudomonadati > Campylobacterota > Epsilonproteobacteria > Campylobacterales > Campylobacteraceae > Campylobacter > Campylobacter concisus. The sequence continues at coordinate 104,583 of NZ_JAAKYZ010000005.1, read as the reverse complement.
GTGCATTGAGGCGAGCTAAACGGCAGATCGCAAACTGGCACATCAAGCGCTCTAAGCTCATCCTTGTTCAAAAGGCATTTTTGCTTAAGCTTCTCTCGCAAAAACGTAAGTGCGTCTTTTATGTACCGGTCGATATCCTGAGCGATACTCTGCGCAAGCAAAATCGTCTCATCATCCACGTCTGCCCCATTTGCCGAGATAAGACAAAAGAGCACTTGGCCAAAAATTTCGCTTTTTAGCCACGTCTGGGCATACCAGATAAAGCCATCATTCGTTGCAACTTTTTCAAGTTCGCCAAATTCCAAAGTCATTTTTTATTCTCATTTTTTGTGATTTTGCTACTCTTCTAAAAGAGCGAAATTTAAGCAAACCTGTCGTGACATAAAATAGAGATAGCTTGTAAATTTGCCTTTTTAGCATAAAGCAAAAGCTAAATTTACAAGCAAATTTTCAGTTTTTCTCGCTACTTAGAAGCAAAATTTCTCATCAGTGCCATTTTGCTTGCGCATAGCTTTAAAGTTAGCAAGATTGTCTTTGTCTAAAAAGTAATCTTTCTCTTTTTTATTGCGCGCTTCTAGCTTTTCTATGCCTTTTGCAAGGGCTGCTTTTCTATCTTCGTGAGGCGAGCTAAATTCTGGCGAGAACATCGCTTCATAGGCATTTTTCTTAGTCCATTCAAGCGCTTTATCAGCGATCTCTTGTTGCTTTCTGATATCGCAAAATGCATAAGGATTGACCACGTCGCCAACAAGCTTCATAAACGCCCCTATCGCGGCCACCACGTCAGTAAATTTCTCGCCCTCCATGTCTATAACGCCTCTTAGCAAGATCGCGCGATTTTTTGCCGCATAAAACCAAAATACCGCATCATCGCGAAGTCCAAGATCGTATGCGCGAGCTGAAAGAACAAAAAGAGTTATCGGAGAGACCATTTGTGGGGCGTCTTGCACGATCTTTTCAGCCTTTTTAAAGTCCTCTTCTTTGCCACTTTTTAAAAGCTTATCTATCTTGTCATAGACCTTTACGTACTCCACCTTGCCAGCATTTGCTGAGTAGTATGGCGTGACGTAGATGTCGATACTTCTTACTTTGCCATCATTTGCAAAGCCACATACCGCTCCAAAAAGTAGCGCCGTAAGCAGTGATAAAATTTTCATTTTAGCTCCTTGGCTTAAAATTTTTATTATTTTAACTAAAAGCGGTTGAAAAGGTTAGGATAAATTTAAGAGATAAACTATGTTTTTTAACCAACACAAGAAGCAAAATTGTATAAAATCTCTAACGAATAGTTTTATTAATTTCTCTTCTTAGTCTATCTTCTTCTTTTTCTTTTTTTAAAATCATTTCTGCTTTTGCACGCAATTCTTTTCTTCTACCTGCTGCTTTTAGCCTAAAAAAGCGATTAAATTTACTGTAATATTTAATTGAAAAATAGAAATGTGGTATCAAGAGCAAAATTACTATTATCAATGGCATGTAATCGTTAATAGTAGGCATATTAATGCTAGGCATAGATCTATTAAATATCTTATATATACAAATTGCAAGCAAGCCAATAACAAAAACCCAAAATGAAAATGTTGAATTTAACGTCCATACGATATCTTTTATACGCCATTTTATTTTTAATAGTTTATTTTGAAAATAAAGCTCCAGTAATAATGTTATCGGCGAAATTGCAAAAATAAACATAGATAACACGATAAACATGGCTACTGGAGTTGAAAGCCTCATCGCTTGACCTACCCTATCCCTATGAACACGTCCCATAAAAATCCTTTATATTTTATATATCGTAATTTATAAAAAGTAGAATTATAACAAAAAACCAAAGAATCAATTGTTTTTAAACGACTAAAATAAATCATGTAAAGTCCGCAAATTTAAAGCGGACTTTGAAGATTAGTTTTTAAAACTATGGATAGGTGCTGGAATTTGTCCGCCACGAGCGATGAAGTCGGCACTAGAGGCTTTGCTTATCTTCATCACAGGTGCTCTTCCTAAAAGGCCGCCAAACTCGATCATATCGCCCTCACATCCAAGAGGTATAATTCGAACGGCCGTTGTTTTTTGATTTATAACTCCGATAGCCGCCTCATCAGCGATCATCGCAGCTATGCTCTCGCTTGGTGTGTCAGCAGGTATAGCGATCATATCAAGACCAACCGAGCATATCGCGGTCATCGCTTCAAGCTTTTCTAAATTTAGCGATCCCGCGCGCACCGCAGCTATCATGCCTTCATCTTCTGAGACCGGGATAAATGCACCGCTTAAGCCGCCCACTTGATTGCACGCCATGACGCCACCTTTTTTTACTGCGTCATTTAGGAGAGCAAGTGCCGCAGTCGTTCCGTGCGTACCAACAGCCTCCAGCCCCATCTCCTCAAGCACACGAGCCACCGAGTCGCCCACGGCTGGTGTTGGGGCAAGAGAAAGATCAACGATACCAAATTTCACGCCAAGCCTTTCACTCGCCATTTGGCCCACGAGCTGACCGATGCGAGTGATCTTAAATGCCGTCTTTTTCACAGTCTCAGCCACTATGTCAAAACTCTCGCCACGCACCTTTTCAAGGGCTCTTTTTACCACTCCTGGACCTGAGACGCCGACATTTATCACTACATCAGCCTCACCCACGCCGTGAAATGCACCAGCCATGAAAGGATTGTCTTCAACTGCGTTTGCAAAAACCACGAGCTTAGCACAACCCATTCGAGAAGCAGCTGCCGTCTCTTTTATGATGTGCCCCATGTCACGCACAGCACTCATGTTTATGCCTGTTTTTGTTGAGCCGACATTGACGCTTGCACATACTTTTGTAGTCTGTGCAAGTGCTTGCGGAATAGAATCTATCAAAATTTTATCGCCTTTTTGATAGCCCTTTTGCACAAGAGCCGAAAAACCACCTATAAAATCAATGCCAATCTCAATTGCAGCCCTATCAAGCGTCTTTGCAATCATAACATAGTCGCTTGCATCGGTTGCCGCTCCGATTATCGAGATAGGCGTCACGCTCACTCTTTTATTGACGATTGGTATGCCTAGCTCAGCAGAAATTTCGTTGCCCGCTTTGACTAGGTCTTTGGCTTTAGTGGTGATTTTTGCGTAAATTTTGTCACAAGCTTTGTTGATATCAGGATCAATGCAATCAAGTAAAGAGATACCCATCGTGATCGTTCTGATGTCAAAATTTTGCTCTTCGATCATCGAGATCGTTTCGGTTACGTTTTTGATGTCCATTGCTTTTCCTTAGATTGTATGCATCGCGTCAAAGATGGCAGAACTTTGGATGTTAATCTTGACTTTAAGGCTCTCCCCAAGTTTATTAAGCTCTTCTCTTAAGACCGTAAAATCCTTATTTTCATTACTTGAAACCACAGCCATCATCGTAAAAAACTCATCTAAAATAGTCTGTGAGATATCATCTATATTTAGTCCAAGCTCGCTAAGCTTTGCTGATACACCAGCTACGATGCCGACTTTATCTTTTCCGACTACGGTTACGATTGCTTTCATCTTTTTCTCCTGTTAAATTTCTTTTAAAAGCTAAATTTGCACGTACTTTTATTTTTTACGTGCAAATTTATAGATCAATTTAGAGATTACTTCGAGCAAGCACTCTTGCCGTCATTTACTGGTTGGATCGCTGAGTTATCAGCTCCGCCATCACTATTTATATTTTCTATCACTTCCCAAAGTCTAGCAGCCGCACTCTCGTAGCGTTTTGCAGTGACTGAGTTCGGCTCGTAAAAGCTAACTGGCTTACCATTATCGCCGCCCACGCGAACAGCTGGCTCGATAGGGATTTCAGCTAAAATTTGCGTGTTGTAAGCTTTTGCCACCTCTTCAGTCGTACCTTTGCCAAAGATGTCGTACTCTTTGCCATTATCTGGGCAGATGAAACCACTCATATTTTCGATGACGCCAGCGATTGGGATGTGAAGTTTCTCAAACATATCAAGCGCACGTTTGCTATCGTCAAGCGCTACCACTTGTGGCGTTGTGACGCAGACACCTGCCGTTACTGGCACGCTTTGAGCCAGAGTTAGCTGCGCGTCGCCCGTTCCTGGAGGCATGTCGAGAAACAAGACATCAAGTTCGCTCCAAAGCACGTCTTTTAGCAGCTGCTCGATCGCTTTCATGATCATTGAGCCACGCCAGATAAGGCTCATGCCCTCCTCCATCAAAACGCCCATACTCATCATCTCAACACCATGGCTAAGTATCGGTTTTAGCTTGTTACCAACGACTTGTGGCTGAGTATTTACTTCGCCAAGCATTCTTGGAATATTTGGTCCGTAGATGTCAGCGTCTAAAATTCCCACTTTTTTGCCTAGTTTTGCCATTGAGATGGCTAAATTTAGCGTTGTGGTTGATTTACCAACGCCGCCTTTTCCAGAGCTTACCATTACGAAATTTTTAACTTGCGGCGCGATATTTTTGCCACTTTGAGTGTTACTTTTCTCCTCAGGTATCTTTGGCTGGATCAAATTTAGCACATATTCATTTGAGCCCATGACACGTTTGATATCCGTTTTTAGCTCGTTTGCCACATCGGGATTTGAGCTAACGATCTCGACCTCGATTAAAATTTTATCGCCGATTTCTACATTTTTTACAAAGCCAAAGCTAACTATATCTTTTTCAAAACCAGGATATATAACACCTTTTAGCCTATTTAAGACCTCTTCTTTATTTAACATTTTTCTCCTTTTTCTAGATCTTTTGAAATTTTATATGCACAAAATTTTGGTCCGCACATCGAACAAAAATGAGCGCTCTTAAACGCGTCTTCTGGCAAGCTCTCATCGTGAAGCTCTCTAGCTTTCTTTGGATCAAAGCTAAGCTCAAACTGCTTGTTCCAGTCAAATGCATATCTAGCATCACTCATCTCGTGATCCTTTTCTATAGCTCCAGCCTTACCAAGTGCGACGTCTGCGGCATGAGCTGCTATCTTGTGAGCTACGATGCCCTCTCTTACGTCATTTTCATTTGGCAAGCCAAGGTGCTCCTTTTGCGTCACGTAGCAAAGCATGCTAGCACCGTGATATGCTGCAATTGTGCCGCCGATCGCCGAGGTGATGTGATCGTATCCTGCGCCTATGTCTGAGACAAGCGGTCCAAGCACGTAAAATGGGGCGTCATGGCAGAGCTCTTGTTCGATTTTCATATTATACTCAATTTGATTTAATGGCACATGACCAGGGCCTTCTATCATCACTTGCACATCTTTTTGCCACGCACGAAGTGTAAGCTCTCCAAGCACCTTTAGCTCGCTAAGCTGTGCCTCATCTGTCGCATCAAAAAGACATCCTGGGCGAAGTCCGTCGCCAAGCGAGAGCGAGACGTCGTACCTTGCGCAAATTTCTAAAATTTGATCAAAAATCTCATAAAATGGATTTTGCCTATTTAACTTTGACATGTAGCTTGCGCTTAAACTGCCACCGCGGCTTACTATGCCCATTTTTCGCTTTTTGACAAGCGGCAAAAACTCACGCAAAAATCCAGCGTGTATCGTAAAGTAACTAACCCCTTGCTTCGCTTGCTTTTCAAGTATCTCTAAAATGAGCTCATTTGTGATATTTGTAACCTCTTTTGCCTCTTTTAAAATTTCATACATAGGCACTGTGCCAACTGGCACGCTTGAATGCTCAATGATCGCACTCCTAATAGCGTCTAAATCGCCATCTGTGCTTAGATCCATAACCGTATCAGCGCCAAATTCTAAGCAAATTTCAAGCTTTTTAAGCTCCGTGCAAATGTCACTACTTAGACTTGAGTTGCCGATATTTGCATTGACCTTTGTCTTTAGCTTTCTGCCTATGCCCATTGGCTTTAAATTTTTATGATTTATATTTGCTGGGATGATGATGCTACCTTTTGCCACCTCATCCATTACTAAATTTTCACTAAGCCCCTCGATCCTTGCCACATAGCTCATCTCTTGCGTTATCTCGCCGCGCCTAGCATAATACATCTGCGTCTTATCTCTCATATAAGGCCTTTTTTGATTTTTAAAAACCTCATTTTAGTCCTTTTTTGATTTAAACTAACTAAATAAGCTTTTAAAAATTTACTTTTTTAAAAAGAAATTTTGAAGTTTTGAAATGTATAATTCTGTAACAATTTTCAAAGGAGTTATCTTGCTTGATATATCACTTATAATGCTTGGAGCAGGAAATTCTAGCCGTTTTGAGCTACCAGTAAAGAAGCAATGGCTTCGAATAGGAAGCGATCCACTTTGGCTATTTGCCACTAAAAATTTGAGTAACTTTTACACATTTAAAGAGATCATTGTTGTTAGCAAAGAGTGCAAATATATGTCAAAATTTGCTCCAAATTATAAATTTGTTGATGGCGGCGAAACCAGACAAGATAGCCTAAAAAACGCACTTGAGCTAGTAAATAGCGAATTTGTCTTAGTTAGTGACATCGCTCGTCCTTGTATATCAAGCGAGCTCTTTCATAAGATCATCGAGGCAGCAAGTCAGGCTGATTGTGTAGTTCCTGCACTAAAGATAGCTGATACTGCCTACCTTGGTGAAAATGCGATCGATAGAGAGAAGGTAAAACTTATCCAAACACCACAGCTTTCTCGCACAGCACTTCTTAAAAAAGCCCTCAGCAGTGGTGAAATTTACACAGATGATAGCTCGGCCATGAGAGCCATTGGCGCAAGCGTTTGGCAAATTTTAGGCGATGAAATGGCAAGAAAGATCACTTACAAAGAGGATCTTGCTAAAATTTCTGCCTTAAAAGAGCCAGAAAATGAGGTCTTTGTTGGAAATGGCTTTGACGTGCATGAGTTTGAAAATGGCCGTCCTTTGATTCTTTGCGGCGAGAAGATCGACTATGAGTTTGGACTAAAAGCTCACAGCGACGGCGACGTGGCACTTCATGCGCTGACGGATGCCATTTTGGGGGCTGCTGGGCTTGGCGATATAGGCGAGCTTTTCCCTGATACGGACGCTAAATTTAAAGATATTAGCTCCATTTACTTGCTTGAGGAAGCTTACAAAAGAGTGCAAAGTGTGGGTTTTATGCTAACAAACGCTGATATCACGATAATGGCGCAAAAACCAAAAATTTCAAAGCTAAAGTCAAAAATGGAGGCAAATATCGCAAAAGCTCTAAATTTAAGCCAAAGCCGCATAAATGTAAAGGCAACGACTACTGAAGGGCTTGGCTTTGTCGGCAGATGCGAAGGGATCGCCGTAATGGCAAGTGCTAGCCTTAAATTTTACAACTGGAAGCAAATATGAAAATTTTAATAGTAGAAAACGAAATTTATCTAGCTGGCTCGATGGCTAGCAAACTAGCTGACTTTGGCTACGACTGCGAGATCGCAAAGAGCGTCAAAGAGGCTTTGAAATTTGAAAATTTTGACGTAGTGTTACTTTCTACCACACTCCCAGGGCAGGACTTCTACCCAGTCATAGAGAAATTTAAAAGCTCTATCATCATCTTGCTCATCGCCTACATCAACAGCGATACTGTGCTAAAGCCGATACAAGCGGGCGCGGTAGATTACATCCAAAAGCCATTTATGATAGAAGAGCTAGTTAGAAAGATAAAGCATTTTGAGGAATTTAGAAATTTCAAAAACGAGATCAAAAACTATGAAAGCTACGTAAATTATGCTTTAAAAGAGTATGAAATTTCTAGCTTTGAGGCAAAAAAGATAAAATTTCCACTGCTTTTAAAGTCAAGTAAAAGCGGATACAGCGATAAATTTATATTTAGCTATGTAAAAACTTGCAAATTGCCATTTTTATTTTTAGGCAAAGCCTGTTTTTCTGAGCTTGAAAAGGCACTAGCCAAAAATGGTGATGAGCTAATCTATATGACAAATTTAGAGGAGCTAAAACAAGAAGAAAAAGAGAAAATTTTAGAAATTTGCAAAAAGAAAAAGGTCGCGATCTCAACTAGCGATTTTGCACAAAAAGCACCATTTGACGAGCTTGAGCTTTCAGGACGCGATAAAAATTTCAATATCGATGAGATCGTTACGATCGATGAATATATAAAATACATAATCGTTAATTATCAAGATAAATTCCCTGATACAGAACTTAGCAAAAAGCTTGGAATTTCTAGAAAATCACTTTGGGAAAAGAGAAAGAAATATGACGTCAGCAAGAAAAAATAGTGAAATTTCTATAAATACCGAAGTTTTTGGTGCTTTGGAGCTAATAAAAAATAAAATTCTCTCAAATTACGACTCGTTGATGGACGATGAACAGATAAAAGAGGTGAGCAAAAAAGGCTATTTTAATGGCGAGCCGATGCCGTATTCTTTTGGATTTGCTCCATTTGGCGAGCTAAATCAAAATATTGCTAGCAAGCTTACTCCTGGACAAAAGGTAAATCTAAGTCTTGATGGTAAGATCGTTGGACACATCAATGTTGCTAAGGTCTTTAAATTTGACGAGAGCATGAGAGCTAAAAATATATTTTTAGCAAATGAAGCCAGCAATGATAAAGAGCTAAACTTGGGTAAATACAGCATTAGTGGCGAATTTGAGCTTTATGATGAAAGTATGCAAATAAGCAAAAATGCACTAAATGATCTAATAAAAGAAGATGGCGCTAAAAAGATAACGGCGGTCTTTTTAACGGCTGATCCATTTAATAGAGCTCACGAGCGTCTTGTTAGAATGACTATTGACAAGGCTGATTTAGTAATCATTTTTCTAATACGAACACGTGAAGAAAAGCACGTTGATTACGAGATTAGAAAGCAAGTGTTAGATTATTTTATACAAAATTATTTGCCGGCAAAAAAGGTCTTTGTCTTTGCTCTAAAAAATACGACTCTTTTTAGCTCACATGCAAACCCAACACTTGAGTGCATCGCTGCTTCAAGATTTGGAGCAAATAAGCTAGTCATCGGACAAAACCACTCAGGAATTGGAATGTTTTTTGATCACAATGAAGCTCATACGATTCTTGATATTTATAAAAACGACCTAAATTTAGAGGTAATCGTACTGCCAGAGCTAGTTTATTGCAACAAATGCAAGACACTAGTTAGCACCAAAAGTTGCCCGCACGGACAACATCATCAGATCAAATATCATCCAGATGTTATCAAAGAGCTGCTATTTAACGGCATTATGCCACCAGCCATTCTTGTGAGGCCAGAAATTTCTGCACTGGTTTTAAGCAAACTCTTTACAAATCGCTTCAAAGACGTGCAAAAGCTTTGTGATGATCTTTTTGTAAATTCAGGACTGCTTGAAAACAAAACTGACCGCGACTTTTACGAAGAGCTTATGAAGCTTTATCAAACATCATCGATGACTTAAGGAAATTTATGCAAAAACTATTTTTAACTTTTTTTGGATTTGGACTTTTGCCAAAAGCGCCTGGCACTTGGGGCTCTATTGCTGGCGCTGTGGTAGCTTATTTTGTGCTTTATTTTTTATCATCAACCACACTTTTTCTAGCTAGCATTTTGCTATTTTTGATAAGCATTAGCGTTATAGATGATTTTGAAAAAAAGGTAAATTCTCACGACGAAAGTTTTATAGTTATAGACGAAGTTGCTGGAGTTTGGCTTGCTATTGCCATTAGCGGAGCTACGATCTCTCAGCTAATACTCTCACTTGTGCTTTTTAGAATGCTTGATATTAAAAAGCCTTCGATAATAGGCAGGATCGACCGCAATGTAAAAGGTGGCCTTGGCGTAATGGGCGATGATATGGTAGCTGGCTTTTTTGCTGGAATAATTAGCGCAATAATATACGGGGCTGCTATAAAATTTGGCATAACTTTGCCGTAAAAATATAGATTTTTGGCAAAGTTATATAGGTCTAAATATCTTTTATATAAATTTTAAGCAAGTCCTAGTTCGTTTAAAACAGAACTTAAATTAACCGAGCTACTACTCTTACTATTAAGATTTTTTTGCTTCTCTAGCAGAGCTTGATTAGCAAGTGCTACATTTAGCTCTTTGCGATAATCACTTAAAATTTTATCCATTATTTTAAGCAACTCATTTTTTTGATCCTGTGTTTTTGCGGGATCATCTATGCCTAGAAGTTCTGTTAGCTCCTTTTTCTTTTGGGCTATTTTCTCTTCTATCTTGTTAGAATTTAGCTCACTTATAAAACCAACTGCACCGATTTCAGTAAGCCTTTTTTTAAACTGTTCAATCTTATCTGAAATTTTTGCATCGCTTGCGATTTTATCCATAGCAAGGTTTAAAATTTCATCAAAACTATTTTTTTTATCTTTAGTTTTGCTTGAGCCTGATTGCAATAAATAATCGATTATGTCGTTATTTTGTACCTTCATATATCTCCTTTTACTGTATTGAGATATATTTCATAAGCAAGATTTATTCCTAAAAGTTAATCTCTTTGGCTGTTTTTGCTTTTTGTAAGATAAAACTAGCAAACTCATCACTAAAATTTGGGCACCAAACAACCTTGTAGAAGCTAAAATTTAGCTCTTTTGCAATCTTTGCATATTCAATAACTAGCTCAAAAATGGTCTCAGAGTTATCTATGCAAAAAGAGAGCGGATAGATAAGAGCCTTTTTACTCTTACATTTTGCCAAAATTTCATTTAGTGAGGGCTCTAGCCATTTTACAGGGCCAAGGCGCGATTGGTAGGCTAAATTTATCTCTTTGAAGTTTAATCCGCTATCTTTTATCATTTTGCTTAAAATTTGCACATGCTCATTTATGTGCTTTTCGTAGACATCACCTTTATCGATAATCTTTTGAGGCAACGAATGAGCCGAAAAGATAAGCTCCACATCGCTTACATCTATATTATTTATGGCTTCGTTTATATGCGAGATTATGATTTTGTTGTAAATTTCATCATCATAAAATGGTCCGCAAAGCAAAATTTTAGCCTTTATCTCTAGCTCATCTTTTGCTTTTTTAAAATCATCTAAACTCGAAGTTATTGTAGTTTGTGAATGATGAGGATAAAGTGGCAAAAGCACTATCTCATCAAAATTTTCGTATTTTTTAAGCACATCTTTTGCAAATGGTGAAGTATAGTTCATTGCAAAATCAACTGCATCAAACTCATTTTGTAAGCTTGAAATTTTATCGCAAAGCTTAGCTGTAAGCTCACAAATAGGTGATTTGCCACCTATTTGTTCGTAGTTATGCTTAGCCGTTTTTAGTCTACCTTTTGTAATCATAAATGCTACAAATTTTCTTAAAAATTTATTCTTTATACCCAAAATATACGGGTCGTTAAACATATTTTTTAGAAAAATTTCTACATCAGCAAGGCTATTTGCCCCACCCATATTCAAAAGCAAAAGTGCCCTTTTCATCAAAATAGCTCTTTGATTTTTATTGCATCATCGATGCTTGAAAGCTCGCTACTTTCGCCGCTTTGGCAAAGATCATAAAAGGCATCGTATTGAGCTTTTATCTCATTATTTATGGGATCAGTTTTTAAATTCATCTGCCCATTTTCATTAACCCTATGAAGCTTATAATCGATAAGATCGCCAAAATAAACACCCTCTTTGGCATTTACTTCTATTTTAAAACGCTCTAAAGAGCCACAAAAAGAATCAGTAATACTCACCAAAATTTGATTTTTCATTTTAATGTTTATTCCAACATTGTCGCATATTTTGGTATTTGTTTTATTTGCTTGAGTATAAAAAAAGCTACAAATTTCACTATCTACTAAATTTTTCGCAAGGTCTATATCGCAAAGTGAAAGCTCGTTTATAATATTTCCTTCGCAAAGTGGTTTAAAATGCGCAATTGAAATGCTATAAATTTCTTCTTCTTTTAAAAGTGCCTTTTTTAATGAAACGATGGTCGGATTAAAGCGCTCATCAACGCCGGTGCAAACTCTTACTTTATTTACCACTGAAGCATATTTTATCTCTTTTAGCTCGCTTACACTTTTAAATATTGGCCTTGAAATCAAGATATTTTGGCAATATTTTGCACACTGACAAAAGGCCTCTACGATCTCATGTTGAGGCAGACAAAGTACGACAGCTTGTGGCTGGGCTACTTCTATAAATTTTTTAAACTCATCAAAAAACGGAGCTCTGCAAGCATCATCTCTATTTTCTTTATCAAAAACTCCACAAACTTCAAATTTGTCAGAACGCCTCAGCTCCATATAGTGCTGCTTGCCAACTAGATTGTATCCAACAATGCCAATTCTGAGTTTCACTAAAGACCTTTTAGTCATAAATTTTTAGGCTATTTTAATTGCAAATCGCTTTTAAACAAATAAATTTATAAAATATATTAAGCAAAAATTAATTTTGTATTTTTTTATAAATTTACAAACGATTTTTAGCTAAAATCGAGCAAAATTTAAAACTAACGAGGATAAAAATGCAAAATTTAGATATAAGAAAGGCATATCTTGATTTTTTTAAATCAAAAGGTCACGAAGTAGTAGCTTCAGCACCACTCGTGCCAAACGATGCAACACTACTTTTCACAAACGCTGGCATGGTTCCATTTAAGAGCATTTTCACAGGCGAAGTGCCGCGCCCAACACCACCTATTCGCACTAGCTGTCAGACCTGCATAAGAGCTGGAGGTAAGCACAACGATCTTGATAACGTTGGCTACACAGCGCGCCACCACACATTTTTTGAGATGCTTGGCAACTTTAGCTTTGGCGAATACTTCAAAAAAGAGGCGATCGCTTACGCTTGGGAATTTGTAACAGAAGTACTAAAACTGCCAAAAGACAAACTTTATGTAACCGTTCATGAAAGCGATGATGAGGCGTTTGAAATTTGGAGTACTCACATCGCAAAAGAGAGAATTTACCGCTTTGGCGATCATGATAACTTCTGGCAAATGGGCGATACTGGACCATGTGGCCCTTGCAGTGAAATTTTTTACGATCAAGGGGCTGAACACTTTAATACGCCTGAAGATTACATGGGCGGCGATGGCGATAGATTTTTAGAGATCTGGAATCTTGTTTTCATGCAGTATGAAAGAAGCGCCGATGGCAAACTAAGCCCACTACCAAAACCAAGCATAGATACTGGCATGGGACTTGAGCGCGTTACTGCTATCTTGCAAGGTAAATTTAGCAACTACGACAGCACACTTTTTATGCCATTAATTAACGAAGTAGCAAAGCTTTGTGGCAAGCCGTACGTCTATGAAAGTGGCGCTAGCTACCGTGTCATAAGCGATCACATCCGCTCGGTCACATTTTTGCTAGCTCAAGGTACGACATTTGACAAAGAAGGCCGTGGCTACGTGCTTCGCCGCATCTTACGCCGTGCGATCCGCCATGGATACTTGCTAGGCATAAAAGAGCCATTTATGTATAAGCTTGTTGATAAAGTTTGCGAGCTAATGGGCGAGCACTACACATACCTAAATGAGAAAAAAGCGGCCGTAAAAGAGCAGATCAAGCTTGAAGAAGAGAGATTTTTGGCGACAATCGCTAGTGGTTTAGAGTTATTTGAGAGCGAGCTTAAAAATACAAAAGAAATTTTTAGCGGAGAGGCTGCGTTTAAGCTCTATGACACATTTGGCTTCCCACTTGACCTAACAGCTGATATGCTTAGAGAAAAAGGCTTAAAAGTCGATGAGGCAAGGTTTGATGAGCTTATGAGCGAGCAAAAAGCACGTGCAAAAGCTGCTTGGAAAGGCAGTGGCGATAAGAGTGCGAAGGGCGATTTTAAAGAGCTACTTGAGAAATTTGGCGAGAATAAATTTATAGGCTATGAAGAGCTTAAAAGTAAAAGTAAAATTTTAGCTCTGCTTGATGAAGAATTTAAAAATGTAGATAGCTTAGATGCTGGCAAAGAGGGCTGGGTGATGTTTGATGTCACTCCATTTTATGCTCAAAGTGGCGGTCAGTGCGGTGATAGCGGTAAGATAGTAGGCAAAGCAAATGTTCTTGATACGCAAAAATTTCATGGACTAAATTTATCTTTAGTAAAAACTAATGCAGCGCTAAAAGTTGGTGATGAAGTAGAGCTTGAAGTGGGCAGTGATAGAGCCCAGATCGCACGTCACCACAGCGCCACACACTTACTTCATGCAGCCCTTAGAAACGTGCTTGGCACGCATATCGCTCAAGCTGGCTCAAGTGTAGAAGCAGATAGGCTAAGGTTTGACTTCTCTCATCCAAAAGCACTTACTAGCGAAGAAATTTCAAAGGTTGAAAATTTAGTAAATGAGTGGATACTAAATGGTGCTAACTCAAAAACAGAACTTATGAAACTTGAAGATGCTAAAAATAGTGGAGCTATCGCACTATTTAATGAAAAATACGCTGATAATGTAAGAGTCGTTAGCTTTGGCGACGTCAGCAAAGAGCTTTGTGGTGGCACACATGTAAAAAATATAGATGAGATCGGATCGTTTTTCATCACAAAAGAGAGTGGCGTAAGTGCTGGCGTTAGGCGTATCGAGGCTGTTTGCTCAAGAGCTGCGCTAAATTTAGCAAAATCATTTAGAGCTGAGATTGATGAGCTAAAAGATGAGCTAAAGAGTGCCGAGCCACTAAATGCGGTCAAAAAGCTAAAAAATGAATTAAGAGTTTTAAAAGATAAACTAAAAAATGCTAAAAATTCTCATGAGCTAGTCTATTTAGACATAAATAAAACCAAGCTTTGCGTCACAAGCGTAGATGGTGGAGATATAAAAACTTTGATAGATGAGTTTAAAAATGAGCATGAAAGTGCTGCTATTTTGCTAATCCAAGCCGATGAGAGTGGCAAAATTTCTCTTGCAGCTGGCGTTAAAAACGCTCCTTTAAAGGCAGGCGCTTGGGTAAAATTTGCAGCGCAAATCCTAGGTGGCAATGGCGGTGGCAAAGATGACTTTGCAACAGCCGGTGGCAAAGATGCATCAATGATAGAAGATGCGATAAAAGACTCACTTGAGTACGCAAGGCAAGCCTTAGAAAAATGAGTCATTACGATATAGCTTTTATAAAATTTGACCAAGTAGTACTATTTTTGCATGTATGCTTTGTAGCTCTTTTTGTGGGGCTACAAGCCGGTCTTGTGCTTGTTGGAAGCTACTTTATAAAAAATAAATTTGAAGATAAGGAACGCTACCACATCTTACTTCACATTATAAGACGCTTTGGCATTGCGATTTTCATACTAATCCTTTGCGTGATAGCGACAAGTGTGGTTATAATTTTTGGATTTTATGATGCAAATTTGACAAATCCTATGGCAAGTGCGATGGTGGCAACAAAATGCGCAATAGAACTATTTTTGTTATTAAATTTAAGTTATATATTTTATAGATATAAAAAGGCCTTAAAAGCACTAAGATCGCATGAAATGATCGAGCTAAATGAGAGTTTGATCGTTATAATTTATTACTTCACACCGCTAAATTTATTAGCTTCGCTAGCAGCCATTTATCTTGGCATAAGCTATAAGGTGTTTTTATGATAACACTCGCTTCAAGCTCGCCAACAAGGGCAAATTTATTAAAAGATGCTGGCATAAATTTCACTCAAATTTCTTTCCAGTTTGACGAGAGCAAGATAGAAAAAAAAGTAAAGCCTGAAATTTATGTCCAAAACGTCGTAAAAGCCAAAAAAGAGCAATTTTTAAAAGAAAATATAGCTCTTAAAAATTTACTCTTTGCAGATAGCTGTGTAGCGTGTGGAGATAAAATTTTAGGTAAAGCAAAGGATGAAAAAGAAGCGATTGCCATGCTAAATTTACAAAGTGGCAACGAATGCAGCGTCTATACGGCGATGATATTTTTAGGTGAATTTGAGCTTATAAACGTAAGTAAAACTATGTATAAATTTAAAAAATTTGACGAGCATGACCTTAATGAATACATAAAAAATAATGAGTGGCAAGGCAAGGCTGGAGCCATGACGATAGAAAATTTTAATAAAAAATATATCATCTCCCAGCACGGTGAGACCAGCACAGCCATGGGGCTAAATTTAAAAATATTAAAGGCATTTTTATGAAATATATCCTGGCATTTATCTTTATAGTTGCCATTTCACTTGGCGGAGCATTTTTATATTTTTATTCGCAAGTTAGATTTGATGCTTACGCTATTATTGATTATAAACCAAAGCTTACAACGCAAATTTTTGATAGAAACAACGAACTCATCGCAAATATCTTTGAAGAAAATAGAATTTATGTAAAATATAACGACATCCCGCCGCGTGTCATCGAAGCACTCGTGGCTATCGAGGATACGAGCTACTTTGAGCACGGCGGCATAAACGTAGAAGCTATGGCAAGAGCTGCCATAAAAGATATCAAGGCCAGAAAACTAGTCGAGGGAGCTTCAACACTAACACAACAGCTCATTAAAAATTTGGCTCTAAGCCGTGAGAAGAAATTTACAAGAAAGATAAAAGAGATCGTGCTTGCTATGAAGCTTGAAAGCGAGCTTAGCAAAGAAGATATCATAGAAAGATACCTAAATCACGTCTATTTTGGACATGGCTACTACGGCATAAAAACAGCAGCTGAGGGATATTTTAGAAAAGAGCTAAATGAGCTAAGCATAAAAGAAGTTGCCATGCTAGTTGGCTTGCCAAAAGCTCCAAGCACTTATGATCCTACAAAGCACCTTGACCTATCACTTAGCCGTGCAAATAGAGTGCTTGAGAGAATGTATAACATCGGCTGGATAAATGAGGACGAGTACCGCAAGGGCGTGCTTGAAGAGCCAGCGGTCTTTGATGACACACTCACAAGAAATAAAGCCCCTTACGTAGTCGATGAGATAATAAAAGAGGCTTCAAAGAAATTTGACGATATAAAAACTGGCGGTTATAAGATACAAAGCACAGTTGATCTAAATGTCCAAAAGATCGCTCAAGAAGCTCTAGTCTATGGCTACAATGAAATTTTAAAACGCGATAAAAAAGCAAATGCAGAAATCCTAAATGGAGCTATAGTAGTTACTCATCCACAAAGCGGTCAAATTTTGGCACTAATTGGCGGTATCGACTACGCAAAAAGCAGCTATAACCGTGCCACTCAAAGCAAGCGTCAGCCAGGATCTAGTTTTAAGCCATTTATCTATCAAATAGCACTTGATAGTGGCTACTCAGTCGTTTCTCAAGTGGCTGATATCGCCAGGACATTTGACATGGGAAATGGCAAAGAGTGGACGCCAAAGAACTATAGCGGCGGTTTTCAAGGCTATATCACTATAAAATCAGCCATAACCCAGTCGCGTAACCTCGCAACCATAAATTTGCTAAACGATCTTGGTCTTAGCTCGGTTCGTAAACAGCTTACAGATATGGGCTTTAACGATATCCCAGAAAATTTATCTATCGCACTTGGAAGTTTTGGGATTTCGCCACTTGACTTTGCGAAATTTTACTCGATGTTTCCAAACGATGGCGAAGTGGTCGAGCCTACGCTCATTAAGCATATAGAAAATAGCTTTGGGGCTTCGATGGATTATGAACCACAAAGAAAGCAAGTGCTAAAACCAGAACAAGCATTTTTGATGACGACACTTCTTCAAAATGTCGTAAATAACGGCACTGGACGCAACGCTAAAATAAATGGCATCCAAATAGCAGGCAAAACCGGCACAACAAACAATAACATCGATGCTTGGTTTTGTGGCTACTCGCCTGACATCGAAGCGATAATCTGGTACGGAAATGACGACAACAGTCCTATGAAAAAGATTGAGGGTGGTGGTAGAACAGCCGCACCTGTGTTTAAGAAATTTATGGAAGGCTACATTAAGCTTTATCCTACTTTAAGACGTGCATTTGAGCAGCCAGACGGTGTTTATAAAGGCTATTATGGCGGCAGTGACGAATACTACACAAACGACTCACCACTACCTCAAAATATACCGGCAAATGACATCATACAAGATCAAGAAAATGATGGATTATTATTTTAGGAAGATAAGATGAGGATTAAAATTTTACTTTGTTTGGTAGTTGCAAGTATAGCATATGGCGCCAACCTAAATACAGCTAGCAAGAGCGAGCTAATGAGCCTTGGGCTAAGTAAGGGCCAAGCATTAAACATTATAAAATACAGAAAAGCCCATAAATTTAAAAGCATCGATGAGCTTGAAAAAGTCCAAGGTATTGATTTTAACGATATGCAAAAAGTTAAAGAAAAACTTAGCATAAAAGAGAATGCAAAAGTCAAAAAAACTGAAGCAAAAAACTCCAAAGGCAAGAAAAAATAATCTTATTTTTTTATTTAAATTTTCTAGCCATTTACATTTGAGTCCTATTATTATGGCTTTTTACAAAGGCTGAAAAGATGCTAAATATTAATAAATTTAAAAATATCAGTTTTTTAAAATTTCTGATTTTATTTACTGCTTACATATTTTTTATAAATTATATATTTTTATACAATGGCGTTTTTTCAGGCTTTCTACAAAATAATCAACTCTCTTTTTCCATATTCTTTTTTCTTATATTTGCAATTGTCTTTATCTTGGTTTTCGCTAGTATTTTTTGTATTTTATTTTTGCCTTTTTCACTAAAGCCAGTTGCGATTATTTTGATTTTAGCAAGTGGCATATCTGCTTACTTTATGCAAGCATATGGTGTTATTATAGATAAAGATATGTTATTAAACGTCCTACGTACCGACACCAAAGAAGCCTTTAGTTACTTTAGCACAGGTTTAGTTTTTTGGATAATTTTTACAACCATCTTACCTTGCGTATATGTATTATTTGTAAAAATTAACTATGGTAGTTTCAAAAATGAGTTTAAATTAAGAGCAAAAATTATCTCATTTTCTATAGTTGCGATAGCTATCATATTTTCATTAACGTCTAAAATTTTTATACCATTTTTTAGAGAACACTCGAATTTAAGAACCGCATTGCTCCCATACTATCCCATCTACTCGGCTGCAAAGCTAGTAAAATCGCTCATACAAAAACCACTACCTTTTACCTATGTAGCAGATGATGCGGTACTAGCTGATGATAAAAAGAAAATTTTAGTTTTGATAGTTGGCGAGACGCAAAGAAGCAGAAACTACTCACTAAATGGCTACACCAAAAATGATACGAATAAATTTACTAAACAAAAAGATGTGGTAAGTTTTACAAATTTCTACTCATGTGGAACAGCCACAGAGACTAGTGTGCCTTGCTTATTTTCAGACTTAAAGCGAGAAAATTTTAGCAACCGTGAAGCAAAAGCTCGTGAAAATTTAGTTGATATCATCAATAAACTTGGCATAAAAACATACTTTTTTGGCAACAATAGCGGCGGTTGCAAGGGCGTTTGCGACAATCTCGATCAAAACCATACTTCAGATCATCGAGCAGAAGGCTTTGACGAAGTGATATTTAATGAAGCAAAAAAGGTCATCGAAGATGCAAATTCCACCACCTTTATCGTGCTACATCTGCAAGGCTCGCACGGCCCTATCTACTACAAAGGCTACCCAAGCAAATTTAAAGAATTTACCCCAACGTGCGACACTGCCGAGCTAAATAAATGCACACCAGATGAGATAGCAAATACCTACGACAACACTATTTTATATGAGGACTATCTACAAAGTGAGTTGATAAACGCCCTTGAAGCAAGAAAAGATGAATTTGAAGTTACCATGTTCTTTTTCTCAGATCACGGAGAGAGCCTAGGTGAAAACGGCATATATTTACATGGTCTACCTTACTCCATCGCTCCAGATGAGCAAAAACACATCCCAGCCATCATCTTTTCAAGCAATAGCGAGCTTTTAAAAAGGCTAAAAACTAGAAAAGATGAGAGCTTTTCGCATGATTTTATCTTTAGCTCAGTTCTTGGATATTTTGGGGTAAAAACCAAGGCTTATGAGCCAGAATTTGATATTTTTAGGTAGTTTTAGGAATATAAATTTTAAAAAGCCAGCCCAAGCAAGAGCCTGAAGCTGGCGCAAATTTAAAAGCTGATCTCTTTTATATCAGCTACTTTTAGTATCTCGCTATAAATTTGGCCGATGATCGCGACGCGATTGTTTCGCACTTTCTCGTTTTCAACATTTATCATAACTTTGTCAAAAAACTCATCTATTTGAGGTTTTAGAGCAAATAGAGCTTTTAGCCTTGGCTCATACGCTAGGCTCTTATCAACTGCTCTAAATGCGTCATTTAGGGATTTTTCAGCATCTATCTCAAAGAGACTCTCATCAACCTTGCTAAATTTATCATCTTTGATGATATTTGCAAGGCGCTTAAATGTTGAGAAATTCTCCCTAAAGCTTGTCTCGCTTGAAATTTTAGCAAGCGCCTCTATCATCTTGGTTAGCTCTAAGATATCTTTTTCGCCACTTTTTATGCACGCTTTTACGATAGAAGCGTTTGCGTCAAAGAAGATATAGAGCCTATCAAGGATGAAATTTATAGGCACTTCAACATCAAATTTCTTATAATCTTTTGCGATATCTTCTAAAATTTCTTTTACGTTAAATTTCAAATTATGCGCCAAAACGATCTTTATCACGCCATTTGCTGCGCGTCTTAGAGCGTATGGGTCTTTGGTGCCACTTGGGATTTTGCCGATACTAAAAAGCCCCATTAGTGTATCAAGCTTATTTGAAAGCGCCACAACCGAGCTAAATACCTTGCTTGGGCACTGTGCCTCCTCGCCGTCTGGCAAATACTGCTCTTTTATGGCTAGAACGACGTCTTTATCCTCGTTTTTTGCCTTTGCGTAGTAAGCACCCATGATGCCTTGAAGCTCGGTAAACTCATAAACCATCTGAGTTGTAAGATCGGCCTTGCTTAGCATCACAGCTCGCTCAAGCTTAGCCGCGTACTCGCCAGCTTCTTTTTTGAGTAGCTCGTCATAGTTGCTAGCAAGCTTTTTAGCCACTTTTAGCTCTCTAAGCTCTTTTTCGTAGATACTTCCAAGCTCTTTTAGATAAGTTATATTTTTTAGTTTTTCTGGGCTAAATTCGTGCGCTAGGTCGCTTTGCCAAAAGAACATCGCATCACTTAGTCTTGCTCTTAGCACCTTTTCATTGCCTTTGATGATGAGCGAGTAGTCCTGCGTTATGGCGTTGCTAACGACAACGAAGCCATTTGCGAGTTTACCATTTTTAAAGACTGGAAAGTAGCGCTGATTTTCCTTCATTGAAGTGATGATGACCTCACTTGGCACCTCCAAAAATTCCTCTTCAAACGAGCCAAGAAGTGCTGTTGGATACTCGGTGATCGCCACAACTTCAGCTAACAAGTCTTTATCGATCTCGATCTTTAGTCCGCTTTTTTGGCTGATCTTTTCAAATTCATCAAGGATTATTTTTTCTCTCTCATCCGCCTCAAGCACGATACCACGCTTCTTTGAATCTTCAAAATACTCTTTTATGTTTGAAATTTTTATCTTATCATAGCTAATACTTCTGTGCGGATAGGTTGAATCGCCGCTTTCTACGCCAAATTCATTAAATTTTATGGCCTCATCACCAAGCAAACACAAAAACGATCTTATCGGGCGGATAAACTCAAACTCGCCGTTGCCCCAGCGCATAGACTTGCCAAAGTTAAGACTCTTTAAAAACTCCTCAACCATCTCGCCCATTATCTTAGCAACCGGCTCGCCTTTTACCTCTTTTTCGTAGTAAAGCACCTCTTTGCCGTCTATCTCTTTAAATTTAAGCTCGCTCTCGCTTATGCCGCATTTGTTTGCAAAGCTAAGCGCAGCCTTTGTAAAAGCTCCGTCTTTTAGCGCTACTTGCTTTGGCGCACCGATAAAGCTAGCCACGCTATCAGGCTGAGATTGTGGAAATTTCTCATGAAAAAAGACCAAGCGACGCGGCGTATAATAAAATTTAAACTCACTTGTGATGTTATATTTTTCAAGAACAGCCTGCCATTTAGCATTGATATTTGGCAGCTCCATTAAAAACGGTATCGCTGGAAGCTCCTCAACTCCAATTTCTAATAATAACTCTTTCATATTTCACTCTTTTTATTAAAATTTTCTCTTTTTTCTCTTACCATTTTTCTTGCTCTCTCCTTCTCTTGTGACTGCAAAACGACGCCTCTTATCATAAAAATAAGAAATAAAACAAACGCCGTAATCATAAAAATATCTAAAATTTGCACTCTCTACTCCACAACGATTTGGTTTTCTCTCTTGTAAATTTTAACTCTCGCGTTTTCAAAACTATACTCGCCATCTTTTAGCTTTTTCTTACTATAAACCCTGATCTTACCGTATGGTGTATGCAGATAGCCCCTCTCAAGCCTGCCCGAAATTTTAGCATAGACATCGCCACTTCTAGCTTCGCTTAATTGCGATGCATCTAGTAAATTTTCGCTAATATCTTTTGTGCCATGCTCATTTATGATCTCATAAGAGCTGACTTCAAGCGCATCTTTATAAATTTTCATTCGCCTTACTAAAATATCTAGCTCTTCGCCTACAGTAACGCTATTTTTAGGATCATAAACATAAATTCCGCGGTGATTTTTCGAGATAATAAAGCCATGTTTATCTTTTAATATAACAACCGCTTTTTCAATCACTGCTGGCACTGCCTCTGGGTGATCAAAAAGCGTATCCACATCAGCCGTCTTATAGCTTTGTTCGCTTATTTTTTTATTGGCTTTGTTTTCATCTTTTTTAAAAATTTTACTTACAAAGCCTTTTTTCACTGGGCTTGGATCAGTTGAAATTTTAAACTTTAATGCAAAGTGATCCGAATAAAGGTCACTCTTTGCAAAGCCTTTTTCATCGACTGCAAAGCTTGGTTTAAAGACTTCAAAACTGCCACTAACATAGCTTAGATCGCCATTTTCCATAAAGCTGGGCGAAAGTAAAACATGATCGATCGCTCTTTTTTTGCCATGCACTGCGTGAGAATATCTATCTTTTGGCTCAAGCTCTTTATAAAGATCATAAAAATTTCTCGTTGCAATGATGTCATTTAGGATGGATTTTTGTCCAAAGGGCGAGTTAAAATCACCCAAAATTATTGCATTTTTCTCTTTACCCAGAGCTGTTCTTAACGTTTTTTCAGCCTTTTTTTGCATATTTATGCCATTTTTATAAGTTGGAAAGTGATTTACAAATATGCTAAATTTCTTACCTTCCGTCTCAAAAATAACCTTTAAAATATTTCTCGTCTTTACGTTTGAAACTTTAAAAATTTCACTGCCACTTGGCTGTAACTTTGAAATAAGCCCAAGCCCAACAGGCGAATTTTTCTCTTTTGTAAAGCTTACAAATTTATACTCGCTATCACTTACTAGAGCTTTTAAAACTTGTTCATTTTCGATCTCTTGAAGTGCGATAATGTCAGTATTTAGTGCATTTATGACTTGTCTTGTCCTTTGTAGTTTTGAATCAGCCGCCTCGCAGTCCCATTTTGATACGCCTACTTTAAAATCAAGATACTCGCTACCATCATCTTTGCAATCAAATAAATTTTGCACATTATAAGTTGCAATGCTAATTTCACTCGCAAATGCCACTAAAATGGTAAAAACCAAAGCAAAAACTACTCTCAAATCTCACTCCTAAAGTCAAATTCAGTGATATTTTGCCTGATCGCCTCATACGCGATAATGCCAGCACTCATAGCTAAATTTAAGCTCCTGCCCTCTTTTCCCATTGGTATGGTTATGGCGTTTTTAAAATTTATATCCATAAATTCTCTTGGCAGCCCAGTACTCTCGCCACCAAAAAATATAAAATCTCCTGGCTTAAACCTAGCCTCGTAGTAAAGCCTATTTGTCTTTGTGGTAGCGAAGAAAAATCTATCCTTGTGGCTTAAGTTTGCTTCTAAAAATTCTTCCAAACTATCCCAAATTTTTGGATTTAAAATTTTCCAGTAGTCAAGTCCTGCTCGTCTAACAGCCTTTTCACTCAGATCAAAGACCGTTGGCTTAACGATATGCAGCTTTAAATTTGCATTAACGCACATTCTACCGATAGCTCCAGTATTTTGCGGTATCTGAGGATGAACTAAGACTATGTTAAACATAAGCTTTCTTTGCCTTAAAAAGTGTTATAAACTAGCCTATTTTAGCCAAAATGGGCTTTTAAGAGTTTTAAAGACTAATCTTTTCTAGGCTTACGCTCGCTTAGATATTTTGAAATTTCAAGCTCTTGCCTACGTTTTATCTCTTTTGCGATCTCTTCGTTTTTAAAACCAGCTGATAAAATTTCTGCCACATCAACTTTCGCATCAAATTTTGCCTCATAAATTCCAAGCTTCACAGCACGCTCTATCCGCTCTTTATTATAAGCTCCAAGCCACGATTTTATAGGCATATTTAGAGCAATTTGCATTAGCTCTTTATCGCTTGGCATGTCCTTAAAATAAGGCTGCTTTAAGATAGAAAAGTAGCTTTTTGGCAGACGCATTTTTTCTAGAATTTCCTTTGCGTCAAGCTCAAATTTACCAAAAAGCATATATAAAAATAGCCTCTCGTCATCCACGAAATTTCTAGCACTTTTAAGCTCAGTCAAAAACTCATCATCTTTATAAATTTGCACGCCAAAAATTTCTTTAAAAAGTCCAAGCTCAAAAATATAGTAAGCTCCTTTTTCTAGATGCTTTGCGCGAAAAAATTTAATAAGCTCAGTATTTATCCTATCTTTGCTTAAAAACTCTAAACTAAGGCTTTTCATAAGAGCTAGCGTCTCATCAGCTATGCTAAAATCAAGCCTAGAGCTAAACTGCACTCCTCTAAGAACCCTTAGTAGATCTTCTTTAAATTTTTTACTATCAATGTGCCTTAATGTCTTGTTTGCTAAATCTTGCTTCCCGCCGTAAAAGTCTAAAATTTCTCCGTTAAAGATATTCATCATCATGGCATTTATCGTGAAATCTCGCCTAAGGCTCGCCATTTTGGGATCATTAATATAGCTTACTGCAAAGTCTTTGTGTGAATTTCCAGTTTTGCTCTCGCTTCTTGGAAGCCCAATATCGTAGTTTTTGTATTTGTAGATGAAGTAGCTTTTGCCAACGCCACTAGCGCCTATGCTAGCCATTAGCTCATTAAATTTTAAAGGCTCAATGTCATAAACTTCGATGTCATAATCATAAATTTCTCGCCCCAAGAACGCATCTCTCACACAGCCACCAACTAGATAAACACGTGAAGTAAATGGGGCAAATAGCGATCTAAAAAAGTCTAGCTCGCTATTTTTATAAATTTCATTTTTGATTTTTATCTCATTTTTTGAGCCATCTAATGGCTTATTTTGAGAGATTTTGGAGTCTATTTTCGATATTTGCAAGGGTAAATTCTAAAAATTTTGTCGTTAGCTCAAGCCTTGAAGCGAGATTTTGCTCAGGAGTTTGTTTAAGCCCTTCAAAAAGCACTTCTATGCGTTCAGCAAGGTTTGCTAAGAAAATTTTCTCTTCGCTCACCTCTCTACTTTTTGTTAGACTTTCTGGCTCCTCTTTTAACTCAAACGCTTGCTCATTTTGTAAATTTGTCTCAACTTTTAGCTCGTTATTTAGTGCATTTTCATTAGATTCTATAGCCAAAAGCTCTTTTTTTAAATTCTCACGCTCAAGCTCTTCTTGCTTTTTACTTTGCAATGCTTCTATTTTCTCAAGCTCAGCGCTAACCTCACTGATTGCCATTCTAGCGATATCATCAAGCTTCATAATCTTATCAACCACCTTTTAAATTCATTTATCTCTTCATCACTTTTCATCGCTATAAAAAACTCTTTCATCTGCTCGTTTTTTATCGCTCGTTCTTTGCGAAGTCCGCTCAGGCGGTTTATCGCACTAAGGGCATCTTTGTTTGACGGATCTTGCTTTAAGATATTTTTATAAATTTCAAGTGCATCATCTTTTAGCCCCTGAGCTTCGTAGATCAGTGCTTCAGTGATTGTGTTTTTCATTTTTTGATAAATCCTGCGATAACATCGCCTATCTCGCTAGTTGAGCAAATTTCAACCGCGTTAAAAGCAGCGATATCTTTTGTTCTATAACCTTTTGCAAGCGCCTCTTTAACAGCATTTTCTATCGCATCTGCGGCTTCATTTTCACTAAATGCGTATCTTAGCATCATAGCTGCACTTAAAATTGTTGCGATTGGATTTGCTATGCCCTGCCCTGCGATGTCTGGAGCTGAGCCGTGTATTGGCTCATAAATTCCCACTTTACCGCCCATACTAGCGCTTGGCAAAAGTCCTATCGAGCCACAAACCATACTCGCTTCGTCACTTAAGATGTCGCCGAATAAATTTTCAGTAAGGATGACGTCAAAATTTACTGGCGCTCTTACTAGCTGCATCGCTGCGTTATCGACGTACATAAAGCTAAGCTCTACTTCAGGGTAATTTTTAACCACTTCGCTAGTCACCTCACGCCAAAGCTGACTTGTCTCAAGCACATTTGCCTTATCGACCATACATACCTTTTTCTTGCGAAGCATTGCTGTTTCAAAAGCGATCTTTGCTATACGCTCGATCTCCATTTTAGAATAAACCATCGTATTAAACGCTCTATCTTCGCCTTTTTCACGTGGCTGCCCAAAATAAAGCCCTCCAGTTAGCTCACGAACCACAACAAAATCAACGCCTCTTAAAACCTCTGGCTTTAGCGTGCTAGCATCCACTAGCTCATCAAAAACAATGGCTGGACGTAAATTTGCATAAGCTTCAAGCTCTTTTCTAATCTTTAAAAGTCCGCTCTCTGGCCTTAGATGTCTTGGCAGGCTATCCCACTTCTCACCGCCGATCGCTCCAAAAAGCACAGCATCAGAGTTTAGAGCAGAACTAAGCGTCTCGTCTGGCAAAGGTACGCCAAATACATCATAAGCTGCACCACCCATAAGCTTGTAGTCGTATTCAAATTTTATCCCAAACTCAGCGCTAACAACATCTAAAATTTTTATCGCCTCATCTATGATCTCAGGGCCGATGCCATCGCCTTTTATAACGCAAATTTTATAGTTTTTCATCGCCGCTCCTTAGTTCATCTTCGCTTTTGCATACTCGATAAGTCCGCCAGCGTTTAGAAGCTCTTGCATAAACGGCGGTATAGGGCTAAATTTATACTCTTTGCCGCTGGTTAGATTTACGACCGCGCCGTTATCTACGTCTATTTTTAGTTCGTCGCCCTCGTTTATTTCGTCCGTTTCTTTGATTTCAAGTATCAAAAGTCCCGTATTAAAGCTATTTCTATAAAAAATTCTCGCATAGCTTTTAGCTATCACCGCACCAATGCCGGCAGCTTTAAGCGCGATAGGAGCGTGCTCGCGAGAGCTACCGCAGCCGAAATTTTCGCCCGCTACGATAATATCGCCCTTATCTATCTTGGCGCTAAAATTAGGATCGGCGTCCTCCATTATATGTTTTGCTAAGATATTTTCGTCGGAAGTATTTAAGTATCTGGCGGCGATAATTATATCGGTATCAATATTGTCGCCGAATTTCCAAACTTTATTCATCGTTTCGCCTTTTTTAAATTTTCGAGATTTTAGCCAAAAGTAGCTAAATAATTCATCAAACGGCGAATAAAATTTGCGGCCCAAACGGCTAAAGGGCAAGGCAAAGGGCGTTAAACGCCCCTTTTATTTTTTTAAATTTAAAGAACACCTGCCTAGGAATTTACACGCCGGGCAAAAACCCGTAACGCCGACGATAATCGGGATTAACCCGATTAACGCCCAGTAGCTCTCGTAAAAATACCAAACCGCTACCGTAAAAATCAGCCCCAGTACGACCCTAATAATTCTACTTTTTACGCTTACCATATTTTTACCTTTTCTTGAAAATTTTATAAAGCGGGCAGTAACCGTAATATCCCGTTAAAAGCGGAATTAGCCCGACCGTCCACAACCAGCAGTCGCAAATAAATCCGAAAATAAAAAACCAAATCGCCGCTATAATCAAACGTATAGTTTTATCTAAAACGCTCATTTTATCTCCTTTAAGCTAAAGCTTTTAGCATTCCGTTCATAACCATAGGTTTAAATCCGTAAATTTTAACCAGCCAACTCATATAGCTCTCTCTGGTAGCGCCGAAGCACTCTAGCGTCGGAGCCGTTCCTTCCCAGTCGAACTCTACCATTATGGCCTTGCCGTATTTAGTAATAAAAGGGCAAGCCGTATATCCGGTGAATTTCTCGCTAGGTTCTCGTCCTTTTATCGTATCGGCTAAATTTTTAGCTAAGATCGGATACATTTTCCTAACGCTAGCCCCCGTTTTACCGGACGCAAATCCGCAAATATCGCCGATACCGAATATATTTTTAAATTTTGTACTTTGCAGGCTGTATTTATCGACGGCTAGGAAATTTAGCTTGTCGCCCTCTTTAGTTAGGCCGGCGCGAGCTAAAATTTCGCTTCCTTTTTGCTTGGGCGGCAAGTGGAGCCAGTCGTATTTTACGTCGATTAGCTCGGACGCGATTTTATCTTCGCCGTTTTGCCTATACACCGTCCAAAACTCGAAAGTGGCGGTACTTGAGCTTTTATCGACGGCTACGATTTGGTGGCGAAGATTAAATTTTATCTTTCTTTTTATCATTATTTGAGTCATCGCCGCGGCATAAGTCGGATCGCCGAAAAGCTTGCCACCGCCGACGTAAAGATTAACGCTGCCTTTATCGCGGTTGCCGGCCAACCTCAGCCTATCTTCGCTCATGCATGTTACTTTTTTATTAGCGCCGCTGCATTTCATCGGGGTTTTTTGATCGCAAAATACCGCCGCGCCGCCGTTTTGAGAGAATTTTTTCATCAGTTCGTTGCTTTTTACGGCGCCTTGTAGAGTGTAGACGGAGGATATGTTGCCGCTCGTATCGTTAATATCCTCTAAGCTCAGCCCCTTAACGGCTTCAAAGTCGTATTCCACGCCGCTTGCTACGATTAGATAATCATACCCCAGCTCGCTCCCGTCGTCTAAGACGAGCAGATTAGCTTCGGGCTTTATCTGCGATACGTTTTTGCGTATCCACTCGGCTCCTTGCGGGATATAATCCGCTTTTTCGTAAACGACGTCGCTAGCTTCGTAAATTCCGACGGCGATTAGCGTAAAGCCCGGCTGATAGTAAAATTTCTCGTCTTTATCCACGAGAATTACCTTGGCGTTAGGCATATCTCTTCTAAGTTTAGCCGCCAATGCGATACCGCTAAGTCCCGCGCCCATTATGACGATTTTAGAATTTATATCGTCGTTTTCGTCGCCCGTTGCCGAGCAACCGCTCATACTCGCGGCTAGTCCAGCGGCCCCCATTAGCTTTAAAGCGTCTCTTCTTTGCAGTCCTTTCATAAATTCTCCTTTTAAACGAGTTTATGAAATGCTACCTAAAAACGGCCGTCCTCTCCGTAACAAAGTTACCTTAAAACGAGAATTTTAAGAAACAAGCCTTATTTCGCCGCGGCTTTGCGTTATTTGCCCGCTTCTCTCAAGCTCTTTTAGTACCCTAGATACCGCCTCTCTAGCGCTTCCTAGATGATTCGCCAGCTCTTCGTGAGTTATTTTTATAAAATTTTCGTTTAGATTTTCGATGCTTTGGGATAAGAAATTCATAATCCGCGCCGAAAGCGGCGAAAACAAAGCCTGTTCCATAACGTTTATCGTTCTGGCAAACCGATCGGCTACGATTTTTAGAGTAAAATTTAAAATGCTCGGATATTTTTCTTTAAGAGGTTTGTAAATTCGCGCCGGAATAACGATAATCTCGCTATCTTGCTCGATTTCGACGCTTACTTTATTTTCTAGCGAATTTATAGAACACGTATCGCACAGTACGCAACTCTCGTCTTTAGTTAGCCTAAATATCGTTATTTCCTTTGCGCTAGACGACACGAACGCCCTTAAAACGCCTTTTAGTATAAGGATAAATCCGAAGCAATCGTTTCCGGAGTAAAATATATCGCCCTTTTTTACGGTTTTTAGATACGCGTTAGCAAAGATCGCATTTAGATCCTCGCTTGCTAGATCGAAATTATTCGTAAACCTCTCGCGCAAAATTTCTTTTAACTCTTCGCTTAGCATTTTGCCCTTTCGTGACTTCGTTACAAAAATTTAACCTTATTATAGGTAATATTGCATAAAAATTTAATACGAAAAGAAAAACAATGCACGACGTTAAGAAAAACGACTCGCAAAGCAAAATAAAATCGCTACCGATTATGCTTTTTGCCGGTACTATGGGGCTTGGAGGGCTTTGCGCGGCTTATAAGAAATTAAGCGAGATATTTGATTTACCGAGCGAGATATTCTCGGCGCTTAGAGCGCTAGACTGCACGGTATTTTGCCTACTTTCGGCGTTTTACATCTTTAAGCTTTTAAAATTTAAAGAAGAGGTAAAGGCCGAATTTTCGCACCCTATAAGGATAAATTTTTTCGGCGGATTTATCATCTCGCTTTTTCTTTTAGCTCTAGCCTACAAAGACGCGCCGCGACTATACTACTCGCTTTTTTACGCGGCTTTAGGCTTGCAAACGATTTTTACGCTTTACGTAATTTCTTTTTGGATCGACGAAAAATTCGATATCGCGACGCTAAATCCGGCATGGTTTATCCCCGTAGTGGGCAACTTGCTAATCCCGATCATAGCCGAAAAATCTCAGGCGATCTGGTATTATTTTAGTTTGGGGCTATTTTTCTGGATTATTTTATTCGCCGTTATATTTTACAGATTAGTCTTTTGGGATAAGCTAGCCGACAAATTCGTCCCGACGCTAGTCATTACGCTAGCGCCGCCGGCTATGGCGTTTTTAGGATACGTAAAATTAACCGAGCGATTCGACGCTTTTGCGGCGATACTACTTAATATAAACGTATTTTTCGCAGCGCTTATACTTTTTTCGTATAAAAGATTTATTAAACTCAAATTCGCCCTATCGTGGTGGGCTTTTACCTTCCCGACGGCCGCTAGCTCCATAGCGTTTTTAAAAGCTTACGAAATTACGCAAAGCGATTTTTACTTAGTTTTAGGAGTCGGCGCTTTTGCGGCTCTAGTCGCTTCGATTTTGATAGTCGGATTTTTAACGGTTAAATCTATAATAAACGGCGAAATTTTTTCGGAAAAATAACCTTAGCTCAAAAATTTACTTTAGTAGTATTCGTAGCTGATTTCTAGCTTTTTATATAGGCCGATTTTCGTTATGTCGCCATTTTCGTAGTATTTGTCCGCGGGCTTAAATTTGACCGAGGTTTTACGCGTCAAATTTCCTCGCTCATCCCTCGTTATATCTTTAAACTGCAATATTTGCCAGATTTTTGCCTCGGAGCCGAAGTAATTCACCGACGTATACTCCATCTCGTCGCCGTTTGCGGCGTAGTAATAAACCCATTTTGAGTTCGGGGCTTGCGTGGTTTTTTCGTATTCGCCGTTTGGCTTGCGCTCGAAGCTTATCTCTATGCCGTGCCGCGGCTCCATATTATTTTCTATCCGAGCTAAAACGCCATTTTCGTCGTAGATATAGCTATCGTCCGTCACTAGCGTCCCGCCCGAATACGCCGCCCTAGCGATCATTTTGCCGTCCTTGCCGTAGGTAATTTTCTCCGTGCGGGGATAAAATTTATCCTCCACGTGCTGTTCTTTGGCCGTCGCGACTAAATTTTCGCCGTCAAATTCGTATTCGTAGAGATAAACGGCGCTATCTTGATATTTTTTGCGCACTCGCCCGTCTTTGCCGTACTCAAACAAAACCGAGCCGTTTGGCGCGCCGTTTATATGCTCGGTTTCTTGCACTATATAGCCGTTTTCGTTAAACTCCGTTCGCTTTACGCGCGTATTTTCTAGCGCGCCGGAGCCGTCCATTGAGTATTCATACTCCGTAGCCGTCATGCTTTTTACCTCGCCTTTTAGCTCTCTTTTGCTCCAGTCGTTTTGCGGTAAAACGGCCGAGTTTAGATAGCAAACCGCCGATGCCGCCGCTAAAATAGCCTTTAAAATTTTCATTTTTATCCTTTTTCAAATCACGCAAAGCCTAGATTAGTTTAGCCTAAAAGGCGGCGATACCGGTAAAATCCTAGCTTCTATGAGTTTAAATACGCGCTTGAAACCGACTTAAATTTTTAAGCAAGCCTGAGGCGAATTTTCATTTCCGGGCGGTCTATAAAATTTAAACCTAAGCTTCATTTGCCTTTTTAAAAATTTCTCTCATCTCTTCTTCGCTAAGCGGCTCAACCAGTATATTTGCGGCGTCTATGAAGCGATATTTTTCTTTTGGCAGATTTACCATAAAAGCGCCATATTCGCATTCGCCGAGCACGTGCGCGTCCCTATCGTCTAAGCCCACAACTAGCGTAAGTATCCAGCGCGAGACCTTGCGCTCTCCTAGAACTTCTTGTGCCTGCCACGACGGAGAAGGGGCATAAGGCAAGATGGTCGGTAAATTTTCGCTAAGCGTATACGCGCCAAAAATTTCGTTGCCGTCTTTATCTTCGTATAAATTCTCTCTTGCGTTATAAGCGTCAAGATACTGCACCCGCCTCATCATCTCATCAAATTTAGCCGCAGGGCTAGCGCTTGCAAAAATTTCATCTATCATAACCGCATCAAACGCCACGTCGCGCTTCAGGCCAGAGATATAAAGCGTTTGATTTTTCTCTTTTGCCTCCTTTAGAACCTCAAATCCCCACATTATGTCGGCTTCATAATCAAATTTTAGAATTTGCTCGCTATCGTAAATTTCTTCATTGTCGCACTCTATTTTCGAGCCGGTTTTGGCTGAAATTTTAGAAAGAAACAAAATCGCCGTCTGCCAGTCGCCAACGCCGCTTGGAGTGCAGACTCGAACGATATATTTGCCGTCTTCGTAGCTTAGCTCAAAACCGCGAGCGCTCTTTTGCCATACGCCAGCGATCATCACGTTTTCGTTTAGCGAAAGCTCGCTCGGCTCGTCGTTTTGGCTATTAAAAAAGCAAAATCCGTCTATAAACTCTGAAATTTCACGCTCGCTTAGCGCCTTTTCATATCCGCCGAAAAGCTTCTTTTTATTTCTTACCTTAAATGTTACGCTCATAAATTCTCTTTCGCCTACTCTAAAACGTCATTACTTGATCGCACTGCCTAACCCACTCGGACAAGATATCCATGCTGCCTTTCACCTCAGCCTCGAAATAAGGCTCTCCCGCATACAAACCGCATCTCGTTTGGCAGCTACCGCAAACCTTTAGCATAGCGCCGCTAGCATAAAGCTCTTTTAACATCGTTACTAGATCTACGTCGTAGTTTTCCGGCTTTTTGGTGCTATTTCGCGCAAGATCGACCGCATCGTTCATTAGAAAAATTCTAACCTCTTCGCCTTTTTCTTTTAGCGTTTTAGCTAGCCTTAATGCGTTGTAAGCATTATCGGTACCGTTGTATGGTTGATTTGTAAGTATAAATAGAAATTTTTTCATCCTTTTCTCCTTTTGCCAAAAATGTAGCGCAAACCGGGCAAATTTTAGCCAAGCTATATAAAAAGAGGCTAAATTTATCTAAAAAGTAAAAGTACGCCGATCGTGCAGACGATAATGGCGGTGCAAATTTCAAGTAGCCTTAGGTGCGTTTGTAGAAATTTCTTTAGCATAGCTCCGCCAAGCGCATAGATATTTAGCGAACAAAACTCGATGAAAACGAGCGTTGCCGCGATCGCGCACATACGAGTTAGACTAAAGAGATCGTCTTTATCCAAAAACGTAGGTAGCAAAGCCGAGAAAAATATCCATGCCTTTGGATTTGTGAAGCAAACGATGAGGCCGTTTATAAACATCTGCTTTTTGCTTGGCAAATTTAAGACGTTCGTGATACTAAGCTCGCCCTTACCAAAAAGAAGCATCGCGCCAAGATAGAACATATAAAGCCCTGCAATGATGTTTAGCGCCTTAAATGCATACTCAAAATGATGAAGCACCGCACCCACGCCAAGCATACAGCAAAATGCCACGAAAGCAAGCGAAAGAAGCTGTCCGGTCATCATAATAAGCGAGTGCTTATAGCCAAAGCTCATACCGATACTCATCGCATAGGTCATGTTGATGCCTGGCATTAACGAGATAGGAGCAAGCGTAGCAAAAAAGAGTAAGAAGTCCATAAAAAGCCTTGAAATTTAGCTAACAAATATAAAATTTTAAGCTATAAATCAGATCCCGCGATCAAATTTATAGCTTAAATTTAAAAGGCGGACCAAGCCGCCTCTTTTTTTAGTGAGTTAAGAAATACTCTTGAATTTTGGCTTTGTCGCTTGTTTTTGTAAGCGCAAGCATCAAAAGCACTCTAGCTTTTTGTGCGTTTAGATTATCGCTTGTTAAAAAGCCGTATTTTGCGTCGTCTACTTCGCCGTTCATGGTCGTCTCGCCACTTCCTACACGTGAGTCGCGAACCACCACTACGCCAGCTTTTGAAGCCTCACCAAGTGCGTCAAGTACGCTAAAGTAAGGGTTGCCGTTGCCAAGACCAGCGCTGATGATGCCTTTTGCGCCGTTTTTAACAGCTATGTTTACAAAGTCAGGGTTGTCATTTGCATGAGAGTAAATGATATCAACTCTTGGAAGTTCTTTTACTCCCTCTAGATCAAATGCTGATTTTGCTGTGTGTTTTCTGATCGGATTCATATAGTATTTTACGTTGCCATAAAAGACTGTGCCGATCTTACCGCTGTTTGGTGATTTAAATGTATCAACACCTGTTGTGTTGGTTTTTGTTACCTCACGAGCCGCGTGAATTTCGTCATTCATAGTAACCACAACGCCTTTGCCTACGCTATCTTTGCTAATAGCTACGTTTACAGCGTTAAATAAATTTAGTGGACCATCCGCGCTTAGTGAGCCGCTATTTCTCATCGCGCCTACAAGCACAACTGGTTTGTCGCTTTTAACGACTAAATTTAGAAAGTAAGCTGTCTCTTCCATAGTATCCGTTCCGTGAGTAACGACGATACCATCAGCCTTGCCACTGTTTAGAAGCTCGTTGATTCTATTTGCAAGCTTTAGCCAAACTTCATTGTTCATATCCTGTGAGCCGATATTTGAAATTTGCTCGCCTTTTATGGTAGCGATCTTGTTTATATCTGGCACGGCTGCGATAAGTTTATCGACCGTAACAGTTCCAGAAGTATAGCTTGAATCAAGTGAGCCTGAGCCGCTTCCTGCTATCGTTCCACCAGTAGCTAGGATGTAGATGGTTGGCTTAGCAACCGCTAAAGTAGCACCTAAAATCATGAGTAACACCGCCTTAAAGATTAAACGCATTTTAGCTCCTTTGCATTAAAATTTGCTAGAGCATTATAACGTCATATATTTAAAAAATTTATTAATTTTTTAAATTTATATTTATTTAAAAAATTCTTATCAAAAGCATATAAATTCCAGTCGAAATGACTATGCTAAGAAGGGCATTTTTGAATTTCAAATGCACCAAAACAGCCGTTAAAACCGCCACTATCTCGCTTAAGCCGTATGGAAACTCACTAAATTTCGTATCTTTTAGCCCGTAGCAAACCAAAACGACCATTATCATCATACCCATGTGCTTTTCAATGGCGTCTAAATAAGGATTTGACTTATAGTTTCTTAACGCATAAAACGGCGTTGCTCTCGTTATAAAAGTAGCCAAGGCGCTTAAAAGCACCGCCACAAAAAGCACCATCTCGCTTGAGCTTACACTTATCAAATTTTATCCTTGAACAAAAGCAAAAATATAAAACAAAGCGCCATTGAGCCAACAAGCACAAATTTAGCTGGAAAGAGGCTCACTCCAAGCACGCCAAAAAAGGCCGCTGCAAAGAGCACGCGGTAGTTTTTGTCATTTTTGAACATCTCGATGACGATTACTATAAAAAGCGAGGTCAAACTAAACTCAAGGCCTTTTGTATCGGCTTTTATAAGGTCACCAAGTATCGCACCAAGAAGTGTTCCAGCCGCCCAGTATGACCACGAAAGTAGATTTAGCCATGTAAAGACAAAGCTACGATCACTCGCCTCTTTTAGTCCCAAATTTTTAAATATCGCAAAGGTCTCATCTGTTAGCAAAGCGATGTTTAAAAGCCTAAATTTGATCTCACTATACTCTTTTAAAAGTGAAATTCCATAAAAAGTGTGACGCAAATTTACAAGGTAGCTCACGATAAAAACCTCAACATAGCTCGTGCCAACGCTAAAGAGCGAGAGCATCATAAACTGCGCTGCGCCGCCGTATGCTAACGTACTAAGCGCCACAGCAATAAATGCGCTAACACCCATACTTTTAGCCAAAATGCCAAATGCGACACCAAGCGGAAAATAGCCCATAAAGATAGGAATGGATAGTTTAAAAACGTAGTTAAATGTCAAAATTTTGCCTTGATAAAAGCCGAAATGTTAGCAAAATTTGAAAAATTTAGAGTAAAAATGGAGTTAAATTTTATAAAATTATAGAAATTTTTGGAGTTAAAAGATGAAAAAGGTAATTCTAATTTTATTTTGTATTCTTTTTTCTTGGAGTAAAAATTTTGATACCACTAAGCTTGAAAGTGAATGCGCTTTAAATAACGTAGAAAGCTGCACCGATCTTATATATATCTACCTTGACAAAAATAAGCGCGATAAAATGTCAGCTATGGCAAACAAGGCCTGTGAGCTAGGCAATCCACATAGCTGTCTATTTTTAGGAAATATATATCTACAAAAAGACACCCTAGCACAAGAAAAAGAAGAAGGGCTTAGGCTTTATAATAAGGCTTGCGAACTAAAAAATGCATTTGCTTGCTACACCCTTGCACTCATCTACGAAGCTGGAGATACTGGTATATTGCAAGATAAAAATAGAGCAAAAAACTACTACAAAAGAGCCTGCGAGCTTGATTTGGATGAAGCTTGCAGTAGCTTAAAATTTTTAATTAATTAAAAACTGCTTTTATTCTTGCTCCTAAAAGCAGAAATTTTAGACGAGATGTGCCAAATTTTAATTTCGCCCAAATTAATGCGTTTGCTTTATCGAGTCCTTGCCTTTTGGCGTTTTGTTTAAAAAGTAAAATACCTCAAGTGTAAAAGAAAGTAGTATAAGCCCAACGATGATTAGAGTCGCGTTCATACTACCTACCTTTTAAGCCCATTTACTATTTCAAGCATCGAATCGCTCGTAGTTATCGCCTTTGAGTTTGCCTCGTATGCGCGCTGACCAGTGATAAGATCGGTCATCTCTTCAACCAACTGAACGTTACTCATCTCGACAAATCCTTGTCTGATCGTACCAAGTCCGTCAAGTCCTGCCACGCCTACCACAACATTACCGCTAGCGCTTGTTTCTAGATAGTTGTTATCGCCCATTGAGTGAAGGCCAGCTGGGTTTATGAAATTTGCTAGCTCGATCTGGCCTATCTGAGCCATCTCTCTCTCGCCTGCTTGGAGCACTGATACGGTGCCATCTGTGCCGATAGAAATTTGCGTCGCATTCGCAGGCACGGTAATCTGAGGGATGAGCTGATAGCCATCGCTATTTACAATAGTGCCGTTTGCATCAAGTTTAAATGCGCCATTTCTAGTATAAGCCGTAGTACCATCAGGGAGTTGAATCTGAAAAAATCCATTGCCCGCTATTACCATATCTAGGTTGTTGCTAGTCTCTTTGAAATAGCCCTGAGAGAAAATTTTATTTATCGCCGTTGGGCGCACACCAAGACCCACTTCGATGCCTGTTGGGCTTGTGGTAGTCTGGCTTGTTGCCGTACCTGCATACTCCATGACTTGATACATAAGATCAGCAAATTCAGCCCTATTTTTCTTGTATCCATAAGTATTTACGTTTGCGATGTTGTGTGAGGTTACGTCTATCTGCGTCTGCTGAGCTATCATACCAGTGGCCGCAGTGTAAAGTGATCTCATCATAGTTTTATCCTTTTATTAAGCTTTTAGGGCTAGTTTTTGAACAGCATCTTGGTTAAGATCGTTCATGTGGCTTGTCATAACCTTTTGATACATATCAACTAGGCGCTGGGTTTCTATAAGACCCACCATTTCTAAAACTGGGTTTACGTTTGACATCTGAGCATATCCTTGCATCACGCTATCAGCTTCTTCAAGCTCCGTGATGTCGTCAAAATTTCTACTCTCAAAGAGATTATCTCCAATCTTTTTTAGATCTCTTATCTCTCTTGGCTGAGCAATAAAAAATTTAGAAAATTGATTGTTATTTGAGTATAAATTTCCATTTTTATCGGCAGTTAGCACCTCGCCTTGTGGCACTTGGATACCTCTTTGGCCAGGATTTTGTGCCTCGTAACCACTTGGCAGCACCTTATAGCCCTCTTTTGTGACGATGTAGCCATCACCATCAAGGCTAAAAGAGCCGTTTTTGCTAAGTTTTACGCCATTTGGGGTATCAACTAAGAAAAATGCGTCATCTCTTTTTATCGCAAAGTCAAGCGTGTTTGAGCTGTATTTAAAGCCACCAGCGCTAAAGTCGGTGTATTCTTCACTTACTTGTGGCACGCGGTCAAGCGTTCTATTTAAAAATTTAGCTCCATCTTTTGTGTGATTTTTAAGAGGAAGCTCATCTTGTGTCTCTTTAAAAATTCTCGCAAAGTCACCAATAGCTACGTCATTTCGCTTGTAGCCGATCGTATTTACATTTGCAAGGTTATTTGAGATCACATTTAGTCTGTTAAACTGCGTTACCATGCCAGCAGTGGCTTGATAATAACCATTTTGCATAAATTTTCCTAATCAAAATTTGATTTTTATAGCTACTAAGCAATCATCGTTCCAACTCTGTTTTTATACACATTTACAAAATTTGGGTATAATCCACTTTCTTTTAAACAACACTTAAATCACAATTAGACGATTCGAAAGGAAATTTATGAGCGCCGCAAAAGACTCTTTTTCTCAAATAGAAGAGCTTTTTGCTGAAAATGCAAAAGGCTTTTTGACATACGAAAAATTAGTAAAATTATTAGACAAAGCTCCGACTGCTACGATAGTAAAAAAGATAGAACAACTAGCAAAAACAAACAAAGTCCAGCTCATCACATCTGCTGAGGCCGCAAAGCTTAGAAATTTAGCTGATGCTAAAAAGCGTCAAGAAAACGCTCAAAAAAGTGATCAAGATATCGACGAGGATCTCGATCTTTCAGGCGAAAGTGACCTTTTAGAGTGGTCAAGATCTGATAGTCCTGTCAGGATGTATCTAAGAGAGATGGGTCAGATCGCGCTTCTTACAAAAGATGAGGAAGTTGAGATCAGCAAAAGGATTGAGCTTGGCGAAGATATCATTATCGATGCATTTTGTTCTGTGCCATTTTTGATCGATTTCATACTTGACTATAAAGAGCCACTTATCAACAGAGAACGCCGTGTAAAAGAGCTTTTTAAGAGCTTTGAGGACGAGAGTGAAAACGAAGAGAATGAAGACAGCGAAGACGATATAGACGAGGAAGATGAAGAAAACGAAGAGAACGAAACTCCTAAAAAATCAGCCAAAAACGATAAACGCGCTGAAAAAGTTATAGAGAGTTTCAAGGCCCTCGAAAAGGCAAAAAAAGAGTGGCTAAAGACTGCAAACAAACAAGATAAAGTTGAGAGCGATGACACAGCTTCAAAGATGACTCTTGCATTTAAAAAGAAAATTTTAAAAGAGAAGCTAATGGATCTTGGCCCAACAAGTAAGCTAATCAGCGAAATCGTAAAATCAATGGAGACAGCGCTAAAAAGTGATGATGAATTTGACAGAGAGCTAAAACGCTTGGAGTATCGCTTACCGATGTTTAGTGACGAGCTTAAGAAAAATCATAAAAGCATACTAAAAGATATCATCAAGCTTAGTAAAGAAGAGATCGCAGCTCGTGTGCCAGAAGCTACAATGGTCTCAACTTATGTCGAGATCAAAAAGCTATTTACTACAAAAGAGGCGAGCAAACAAGGTTTTGATCTTGAGCCAACAAGGCTAAAAGAAATTTTAGAGCAGATCAAGCGTGGAAAGAAAATTTCTGACGAGGCAAAAGCTAGAATGGCTAAATCGAACCTCCGTCTAGTTGTAAGTATCGCAAAACGCTATACAAACAGGGGTTTGCCATTTTTGGATCTCATCCAAGAGGGTAACATCGGCCTTATGAAGGCGGTTGATAAATTTGAATATAGAAAAGGCTATAAATTTTCAACCTACGCCACATGGTGGATCCGCCAGGCTATTTCGCGTGCGATCGCCGATCAGGCAAGGACGATTAGGATACCTATCCACATGATAGAGACGATAAATCGTATCAACAAAATCAACCGCAAATACCTCCAAGAAGAGGGAAAAGAGCCTGATGTAAGCGTTATCGCAAAAGAGGTTGGGCTAAGCGTTGATAAGGTAAAACAAGTCATCAAGATTACAAAAGAACCTATCAGCCTCGAAGCTCCGATCGCAAACGAAGAAGACGGTAAATTTGGAGATTTTGTTGAGGACAAAAGCTCACTTTCTCCGATAGAGCAAATTTTAAAAAGTGACCTTAGAGAGCAAATTGACGATGTGCTTTCGCAGCTAAATGAGCGTGAAAAAGCGGTTATTTCGATGAGATTTGGTTTGCTTGAAGATGAGAGCGACCGCACACTTGAAGAGATCGGAAAGGCCCTAAATGTCACCCGTGAGCGTGTCCGCCAGATAGAAAGCTCAGCTATCAAAAAACTAAAACACCCAAAAGTCGGTAGAAAACTTAAAAACTACATTGAGGGCTAAAAAGCCCTTTTCTTTTGGATATTTTCCTTAAGACTTTCTCTTTAGCTTTATAAAATTTAAAATTTTTTTAGCAATAAATTTCACTAACAATCTACATTGATTTTATTATTGAAAGATTAGATTCAGCCCTCATTTAGCCATTAAACCAACTTAAAAATATAAAAAACTTAATATTTTTTAAAGAATAAAGTTAGATAAAAAGAATTTACCGGCACAAGACCGGTAAAAATTTATTCAGCTAGAAGTTTATCTAGTTTTGCAGCTAAACTCGTAGTATCATGAGCTTTAGCTAAGCTCGTAGCATGTAGCTTTAAATTTGCTTGTAAATTTTCTTCCAAGCTCTTTGCTATGTCACTACTATCAAGATTCTCTATACTATTAGTATTTTCCACACTTCTTGCTGCTAGAGCATTTATACCTCTAAATACAGCATTTTGTGTTGATCCGATCTCTGAACGAAGTGAATTTATATTTTTTAAAATTTCACCTGTGTTTGAGCCGTCATCTTTGACATTTAAAAGAGCATTTGTGCCCAAATTTATATTTTTTGTACTCTCACCTGTGAAAAATCCAAGCTCAGCATCAAATACGTTTTTACCGTTAAATTTAGCCTCTTTTACGCTATCATTCATAGCATTTCTTAGTGCGTTGATTTCGCCCTTTATGCCTTTTTGTTCATTTGCTGAGAGAGTAGGATTTGTAAGCTTACTTGAAAGTTCACCTATTCTATCCGTACTTTTACTTAAATTTAAAAGCGTTGAGTCA
Source organism: Campylobacter concisus (assembly GCF_015229955.1). Lineage (NCBI taxonomy): Bacteria > Pseudomonadati > Campylobacterota > Epsilonproteobacteria > Campylobacterales > Campylobacteraceae > Campylobacter > Campylobacter concisus. The sequence goes on along the minus strand of NZ_JAAKYZ010000005.1, from coordinate 63,289 downwards.
GCGATTTGAAGCATACCGATCATATCGTTTGCATTTGCCAAACCTTCGTTCAAGACATTTGTTTGTGAAAGCAAACTCTCTGCGATTTGTAAATTTGCACCTGAAGCTTTGATCTCGCTGTTTGCAGAGATAGCATTTAGCGCTTTCTTCTCGCTATTTTTTGCTTGATCTAAATAATAGTTTCCTGAAGCCTGGTTTGCAGTATAAGTTCCTAACTTCATAACAACTCCTTTTTAATAATTCGCTATGGATTCTACTATAAATTCTATAAAAAGTTGCAAAATCTCTATAAAATCCATTTTTCTTTACTCTTCTAGCCTCACTGCAACTGATTTTTTATGAGCGGTTAGCCCTTCAGCTTCAGCTAGCTGCATGCACGATTTGCCAAGATGTATGATACCTTTTCTACTCACTGAAATGATCGAACTTCGCTTCATGAAATTTTCAACTCCAAGCGGCGAGTAAAATCTCGCACTTCCGCCAGTTGGCAATGTGTGATTTGGTCCAGCGATATAATCCCCCATCGCTTCAGGCGTAAAGTGTCCAAAAAATATAGCACCCGCATGAGTCACATCATCAATATAACTTAAAGCATCGTTTGTAGCGATCTCTAGGTGCTCAACAGCAAGCTCATTCATGAGAGCAAAACACTCTTTTAGATCTTTTGCCACTATTATTGCAGCTTTATTTCTTATACTTGCACTTGCGATTGGTTCACGTTTTAGTGTCTTTAGCTCATCTTCGATGTGTCTTTGCACCGCTCTTGCGAAAGCTTCTACTGGCGTTATCAAAAAGGCGCTTGCGATCTCGTCGTGCTCGGCTTGTGAGAGCATATCGATAGCTATGTGGCGAGGATCAGCACTATCATCAGCGATAACGCCTATCTCGCTTGGACCAGCGATCATATCGATATTTACGTCGCCATAAACTAGCTTTTTAGCAGTCGCTACGTAGATGTTGCCAGGTCCTGTGATGACATCTACTTTTGGCACCGTTTCGGTTCCGTATGCCATCGCCGCAATGGCGCTTGCACCACCTACTTTAAAGGCTGTTTTTAGGCCACAAAGGTGCATTGCCGCAAGAAGTAAGGTATTTACCTTGCCATTTGGCGCTGGAGTGCACACTACGATCTCTTTTACTCCAGCTACGATCGCTGGGATCGCATTCATAAGAAGTGAGCTAGGATATGCCGCCTTACCACCTGGGATATAAAGGCCAGCGCGGTCAACTGCTGTGTATTTTGCACCAAGCAAGATATCATGCTCATCTTTATATGTCCAATCGCTTGGCTTTGTGCGCTCGTGATAGCTTTTTATCCTATCGTGAGCTAAATTTAAAGCTACTCTTAGGGCGTTATCTAGTGAATTATAGGCAGCTTCCATCTCTTTTACATCGATTATTATGTCGCTTTTACTTGCAACGCTAAATTTATCAAATTTAGCTATCTGCGCAAAAAGTGCACTATCGCCATCTTTTCTTATCTCATCTATTATTCCAGCAACCACCGGCATTACGGCACTCATGTCATTATCACTTCGTTTAACAAGCTGTAAAAATTTACTCTCAAAATCAGCGTCACTACTATGAAAAAATTTCATTTATGCTCCTTTAATTTTAATTTTCTCTCGTATCTTTGTCTTTGTGTAATGTTACCTAAAATTCCGCCCTGGTGGATATATAAAATTTCAGCTCCAAACTTATCTAAATTTGCAAAAAGCGTGATAAAGCCAACAGGGTCATACACTAGGTCAAATTCCACGCCGCTTTTGCAAACCTCTAGCCAAATCTCATAAAGCTCTTTATATAAATTTCCAAAATGATACTTCTTTGGGGGATTTAAAATTTGCACCTTACTATTTTTGTCTAGCTCATAAATTTGCTTTTTTAGATAGTCGCTATCTCCTACGCAAGGAGTTGTAAAAACCCTAAGATCGGTATGCTTTGCCAGATAGCATGCACTTGTACCTGTGCCTGATGGCAAAAATATATCGGGCCTTATGCCGCTTTTTTTGCTCCACTCATTTATCTCATTTGCCTGCGTGATAAAGCCAAGCTCAGCCTCACTTTGTGCCACGCCCTCGTTTATAAAAAGTGCATTTTGGCTCTTTGCAAGCTCTTTAGCAAATTTCTCACGCTCCTCTTTCACAAAAATTTCCATACCATTTTCAAGTGCAAATTTGAAATTTCCAACTGGATCTTGCTCTAAATTTGAGCTTAGATGAGAGACGACATAGTAAAATTTAAGCCCCTTTAGCTTGGCAAAAAGACTTAGACTATACATCGCATTTGACTGGCTTGAGCCGTGAGATACGATGGCTTTGATGCCGCTAAGATCGGCCTTTAGAAAATACTCTAGCTTTCTTGCTTTATTGCCGTTAAACTTACCTAGCAGATCATCTCTTAAAAGCCAAAATTCTCGCCCTCTTAAGCAAATTTTATCAATCACCCTTAAACTCCAAAAATTTCTCTATCTCGTTGATAGCCTCTTTATTTGAGAGTGAAAATTTGATCTCGATGCGCCTTGAAGCGTCCTTGTCCTCGGCTCCGTCTTTAAAAACTAGCTCATTGTAGCTTCGTCCGCTTGCGACAAGCAGCTTTCTAAGTCGAGTATCGTCACTAAATGAATTTATAAATTCCATCACTGCGTAAGCTCTTTTTTGTGAAAGCTCTAGGTTATAAATATAGCTTCCATCGCTATCCGTAAAGCCTTCGATTATTATCTGATCGATGTTTGAGGCGATCTCTTTATCGTTTAAAAGCACGTCAAAATACTTACTAAGCGTGGCTTTTAACTCCTCTTTGACCTCTTCTTTTAGGACCGCGCTACCTTTATCAAAAAGTACTGAGGAGCTAAGCTTTAACGCACCTGAGTTTGGATCGATCTCGATGCTTGAGCCTAGCCTATCCTTTAAGGCCGAGATCACTTTTACTCTGATACCGGTTAAATTTTTTACCCTGTCACGAGTGACGTTTAAGTCCCTTAAAAGCTCGTCATATCTAGCCTCTTTTTTGCTTACTTGCTCGAGCAAAAATGCGATCTTGGCTAAATTTTTCTCACTGCTTTCGTTTGCATCACTAAGCGCTCTATCTTTTGATGAAATTTCATCATTTAGCACGATCATTTTTTGATTTAGATCAAAAATGCTAGCATTTAGCTCTTTTATGCTCGCGTTCGCATCTTTGTTTTGCTCTATGAGCTGGGCTAGTTTTTCTTTTAGGGCATCTATTTGGATGACAAAAATTTCATTTGACTTTTTTAAATTTATATTTTCGTCGCTTATCTTTGAAAGCTCGCTTTTTAGGGCGTCATTTAGCTCTTCGAGGGTAAAATTCTTGCCCTGGGCGTCTTTTAAATTTGCTAAAGCTGTGATGATGGCTTGCTCTTTATTTTCAAGGGTGTTTTGAGTTAGGACGTATTTTACGACGACAGCGCCGATAAGTAGCATAAAAACAAAGAGCAGACCCGCCATCAAGTCCGCGTACGAAACCCAAAAGCTTGATTGATCTTCGTTATTTTTGTTTATTTTCATTGCACTAGATTTTCAATTTTTTCTATTACAGAATTTGCTTCTTTATCGATCTCGTCTATGTTTTTCTTAAGCTCAGCTATCAAGCTCTCACGCTCTTTTTCACGCTCCAAGCTCCTGCCCTCTTGCTCATATGCCGCCTTAAATATCGTCGCACTCTCCACGAGCGAGGCTCTAAATGCCTTTAGTGCGTCGTTTTGCTCTTTCATCAAAGAAAGAGAAAATTCTCTTAAAACCTTGTCAAAACTCTTTATAGTCTGCTCAAATTTAAGCTGGCTCTCTTTTGTGGCATTTAAATTTCTGCTAAAAATTTCACCAAGCTTTGCATGCTCGGTTAAAATTTTGACCTCCATATCTTTAAAAGCATTAGAAAATGCGCTTACTGCCTTTAGCATATCAGAGTGGATTTTTACAAATTCATCTTGTTTTAGGCTAGCTTCATTTAGCATTTTAAGGTTCGCGCTAAGCTCGGCCTTGCTTTGATTGATGATATTTTTCTCAACCTCGCAAAGCTCTTTTAGTCTGTCAAATTTTTCATTTACTTGCTCATTTAAATTTCTTACAAATTTATCGTCAAGCACCATTTTAAAGGCGTCGTGACTGTCTTTAAAGTAGCCTACACTTGCTTTCATGAAATTTGCATTTAGCTCATTTTCCTGCCAGAAAAACTCACGGCTTAGCTCTTTTTGCTCGCTGTAAAATTTCTCAAATTTACTAATGCCGATCTTTTCAAAAAACATCCACCAAAGCGCTAAAAATATGCCGTAAATCGATACATAAAACGCCGTAGCCACGCCGTTTAGCAGTATAGCGATCTCTTTTTCAAGGCCGTTTGCAGTACTTGAGCTAAAGCTTGGCATCGAGATAGCAATACTGATAAATGTGCCCAAAATTCCAAGCATAGGAAAGACTGCTTGGCCGATGTTTGCTAGGTTGTCATTTCTAAAATTTCTTGTATAACTCTCGAAAAAATCTTCAAATTTAGCGTTTGCCTTTTTGACGCTTGAAATTTCAAAGAGATGCGAGATAATAAATTCTTTTAGCCTTATCTTGTACTCTTTGGCATTTGCTAAGAAATTTGAGTAAGCTACCAAGGCGCTGTGGCGTGAAAAGATAAAAGCGACAAAGAGTATAACGCCCATCATCACGATGGTGTGAAGCTTCATCTGAAAATTTATAACGCCAAGATACGCTAGTATCGCCAAGATGTAGATAGCTAAAGGGATAAAGATAACTTTAAAAAAGACAAAGAAAGAGTGAGCTTGGCGCTCTTTTGGCACGCTTAGCTCACTAAAATCATTTTGATTTTGCATAGGATTAGTTCCTATTTAGGCAGTTTAAGTCGCTAAAAGCAGTCTGAAGACGCTTAACCATGCTCTCCTCGCCACTTCTTAGCCATTTCCTTGGATCGTAGTATTTTTTATTTGGCTTATCTTCGCCCTCTGGATTGCCGATCTGACCTTGCAAGTATGCTCTATTTTTAGCCTCATACTCACGCACACCGTCCCAAAATGCCCACTGAGTATCGGTGTCAATGTTCATCTTAATAACGCCGTAACTTACAGCATTTTTGATATCTTTTAGCTCGCTGCCACTTCCGCCGTGAAATACAAAATTTACTGGCTTATCGCTTTTTGTGTTAAATTTCTTAGCGACATAGGCTTGTGAGTTTTTAAGAATTTCTGGTCTTAGCACGACATTGCCTGGTTTATAGACACCATGGACGTTGCCAAAACTAGCTGCGATGCTAAATTTATCGCTTATCTTACTTAGTCTTTCATAAGCAAGCGCGACGTCCTCTGGCTGAGTGTAAAGAAGTGCGTTATCAACGCTTGTGTTATCTACGCCATCTTCTTCGCCTCCAGTGACGCCTAGCTCGATTTCTAAGCTGATGCCAAGCTCGCTAAGCTCTTTTAGATACTTCTCGCACGTGCTTAAATTTTCGTTGATATTCTCTTCACTAAGATCAAGCATGTGAGAGCTAAAAAGTGGCACACCGTGAGTTTTTTTATACTCATGGCTTGCTTTTACTAGCTCATCTATCCAAGGCAAAAGCTTTCTAGCGGCATGGTCAGTGTGTAAAATGACTGGTACACCGTAAGCCTTGGCAAGCAAATGAACATGCTTTGCTCCAGCGATCGCACCAAGAACGGCAGCGTTTTCGCAGGCTTTACCAGCGTAAAAACCTGCACCGCCATTACTAAACTGAACGATAACAGGCGAGTTAGCAACCTTTGCCGCTTCTAAAACAGCATTTACTGAGTCGCTGCCTACGACATTTACAGCAGGTATTGCAAAACCTTGCTCTTTGGCATAAGCATAAAGTTTTGTTACATCATCTCCGCTTAAAACACCAGGTTTTACGATATCTAAAACGCCCATTTTATCCTCCAAATTTTACTTATATTCTATCTTTGCTTTTTGGCGTAGAGCTTCACTTTTTTGTCTAACAGCAGCTTGGAATTTCTCCATTTTAACAGCTTGCTCGATCTCTGGTTTTGCTTGTTCAAAGCTTACAGTGCCAGCAGCTTTGCCATCTTCTTTCAAAATAACATGGTAACCAAACTGAGTTTTAACTGGCTTAGTTGAAACTGTGCCATTAGCCATTGAAAATGCTGCGTCTGCAAAAGGTTTTACCATTTGGCTTTGACCAAACCAGCCAAGCGCGCCACCATGTGCTGCTGAGCCTTTGTCGATTGATTTTTGGCTTGCTAGCTCTGCAAATTTCTTTGTTAGCGCCTCACCTTTTAAATTTTTAAGTTGAGCGATGATGTCGTTTGCTGTTTTTTCATCTTCAACTAGGATATGCCTTGCTTTTGCTTGAGCTGGTTGGTTCATGCTAGCTTTGTTTTTGTTGTAAAAATCTTTTAGCTCATTATCACTTACTTTTATGCCGTCAAAAAGCTTTCTCATATAAAGCTCAACTGCGATACCTTCTTGCGCTGCTTTTACAGCTTTGATGTACTCTACATCTTTTTCGATACCGCTTGACTTAGCATCTTTTAAAAGAAGTTTTCTATTTATTAGATCGTCGATTATACGTTTTTTCTCATTTGGTTGAAGCTTACTAGCGTCAAATCCTGGCATAGCTGCTGATAAAAGGCTTGAAATATCGCTATCGCTTATAGCATCACCATCAACTGTTGCAACTACTGCTGCATTTAGAGTAACAGCCGCTGCTAAACTTAAAACTGCTGGAAACAAAAATTTTTTCATATAAATCCTTTAAAAAATTGATTTTATGGGCAAGATTATATCAAATAAAGCGATAACTTTTCATTTAACTTAAGAAAATAAGGTAAAATACGAAAATGAGAACAAAAAAAGATATTTTAGAGATAAAAAGAAGACTTCTAGAAGAGTTTAAAGACGCTAAAAGCGAGCTTAAATTTAGAAATTTGTATGAGCTACTTGTCTGTGTCATGCTCTCAGCCCAGTGCACTGATAAAAGAGTAAATTTAATAACTCCGGCTTTATTTGAAGCGTATAAAGATGTCTATGAGCTAGCTAGTGCAAATTTAGCCAGCTTAAAACTTATGATAAACTCATGCAGCTTTTTTAACAACAAAGCAGTAAATTTGATCAAAATGGCAAACAGCGTGGTTGAGCTCTATAACGGAGAAATTCCACTTGATGAAGAGAAGCTAAAAGCCCTTGCTGGAGTTGGGCAAAAGACCGCTCACGTAGTGCTTTTAGAGGCTACAAATGCAAATGTAATGGCCGTTGATACGCACGTTTTTAGAGTGGCGCACAGACTTGATCTTAGCCATGCAAAAACGCCAGAAGCTACTGAAGCTGATCTTAGCCATGCCTTTAAAACAGATCTTGGCAAGCTTCATCAAGCCATGGTGCTCTTTGGACGTTACACCTGTAAAGCCAAAAAGCCGCTTTGCCATGAGTGTATCTTAAATGATCTTTGTAACAGCAAGGACAAGATTATTTAATTTTTTCAAGCTTTGCTAGAAAATTTTTAGCATCTATAAAACCGATAGTTCTAAGAAATTTTAGCTCATCGCCACCATTAAATAACAAAAGCGCAGGCGGATCAATAAGCCCAAAATTTCTTAGCATCTCATCATTTTGTGATCCACCATTTGTTACATCGATACGAATAAGTGCAAAATTTGCCAAAGCATCTATAACATCACTATCTTTAAAAGTGATCTTTTCTATCTCTTTGCAGCTTGCACACCAATCAGCATAAAAATCTACTAGAACGGGTTTGGTTGAGTTTTTTATTATCTCATTTAGTTCATCTAAATTTTTAACGGAATTAAATTTTAACGCACTATCACTTTTTGCCAAATTTAGTCCAGAAAGCGGAGAAAAAGCCTCCTTTGAGCCCAAAAATGAACCAACTATTAGCATAACTGAATATATAAAAACTAGGATAAAAAACGCTTTTTTAAACTTAGTCCAGCTTTGCTCTGCTACTTCAAATGCCCCAAAATAAACTGCCATAAAAACGCCTATAATGCCATATCCTAATAGCTCAAAAAATTCTCCGAGCACACGCGCAAGGATCCAAACTGCCATGATGAGCATCAAAAAACCAAAGAATTTTTTCACTTCATCCATCCAACTACCAGGTTTTGGCAAGAGCTTTCCAGAGCTTAGCCCGATAATAAGTAGTGGCACGCCCATGCCAAGCCCCATGGCAAAAAGCATAATGCCACCATAAAAGACATTTCCACTTTGGGCAATATAAAGAAGTGCGCCCGCTAATGGTGCTGCTACGCAAGGTGATATGATGAGAGCTGAGGCAAAACCCATAATAAAAATTCCAACATAGCCTGAACTATTTTGCGATTTTTTACTTATCAAATTTTCAAATTTTGCTGGCAATTTTATATCATAAAATCCAAACATGCTAAAGCTTAGAATGACAAAAATGGCTGCAAAAGCGCCAAGCACATAGATATTTTGCAAAGCTCCTGCGATGCCAAAGCCAAGCAGGCTAGCTGCAACTCCAGCTAGTGCATAAGCTAGGCTCATCGCGACAACATAGATAAATGATAGTAAAAAGCCTTTTTTTGCATTTAAATTAGCACCTTTTGAGACGATTATGCTTGAAAGTATCGGTATCATCGGAAAGACGCAAGGTGTTAGTGAAAGCAAGAGACCATAACCAAAAAAAGTAAGAAGTGAGATAAAGAAATTTTTATCTCCAAGCCCATTTGCAATATCTTGCTCGCTAGAAAATTCTTCAGCAAAGCTGTCGGCATCGTTTTTTTGCTCTTTTTTAAAAGTGGCGATGCTAAATTTTCCAGCTTGGTCAGTTATCTCATAAATTTTACTTTGCGGACGGTAGCAAATGCCGTTTTTAGCACAGCCTTGATAGTTAATGTCAAGTATTGCTTTGCCATTTGAAAGATTTTCTTTTACCAAATTTAATGGGATAAAAATCGAAAAATCTTTTGGATAAATTTCATATTCTCCCGTATTTTCACTACTTGGCAAATTTAATAGCTCATTTATCTTTTTGCCAGCTAGTTTAATCTCGAAACTCTCTTTATAAAGATAGATATTTTCACCAAAGTTAAACTTCACTTCAACATTTTGACTATCAACGCTTGGAGTTAAAACAAAGGCTTTGCTAACATCTAAAACCTCAGCAAAAAGTGAGCCCACAAATAAAATAAGCGAAAAAAGAAATTTTAAAAACATACTAATCCTTGCTAAATTAAAAAAGATGATTTTAGTCTAAATTCTTAAATTTATTCTATTTTATTGTAAAATTGTGAAAATATGTGAAATTTTAAAGGAGCAAAGATGTCAAAAGACAAAAAACACCAAAAAAGTGAGAAACTTGGCTACGAGGAAGAGCTTAGACTACTTCAAATTGAACTTTTAAAATTTCAAAATTACGTAAAAGAAAAAGGCCTTAGAGTACTCATGCTAATGGAAGGGCGCGACGCAGCCGGCAAAGGCGGAACGATAAAACGCCTAACTGAGCATCTAAATCCAAGAGGTTGCCGTATAGTAGCGCTTGCTAAGCCAAGTGATGTCGAAAAAACGCAGTGGTATTTTCAAAGATATGTGACTCATCTGCCAAGTGCTGGAGAGATCGTGATCTTTGATAGAAGCTGGTACAATAGAGCTGGCGTTGAGCCGGTAATGGGCTTTTGCACGCAAGAAGAGCATAAGGAATTTTTACGTGAAGTGCCAAAATTTGAAGAGATGATCATAAACTCTGGCATAATTTTCTTTAAAATTTATCTATCAATCACAAAAGATGAGCAGAAAAAACGCTTCAAAGAGAGGCAAAATGATCCATTAAAGCAGTTTAAAATTTCACCCGTTGATCAAAAAGCACAAGAGCTTTGGGATCAATACTCTATCGCTAAATATTCGATGCTTCTTGCTTCTCACAATAGCATTTCACCATGGGTCATTGTCTCAAGTGATAACAAAAAAGAAGCTAGGCTAAATGTCTTTAAATTTATCCTAAGTCACGTTGAATATCCAAAAAAGATAAATGACTACTTGGAATTTGACAAAAACGTCGTAAGAGATGGAAGTGAAGAGATAAAGCGCATAGAAGAAGGGCTAAATAAAGATAAGTTAAAGAGTATCGATTAGAACACTTTTAACTTCTAGCTGGCGATTTGCTTAGATTTGCTAGCTAAATTTTTAAGCCCACCACATTACTTTTGCTAAAATGACCATTATCAGGCAAAGCACTAGAGCTATTAAATGTGAAAATTTACCAAATGGATCAGGCTTTTTTAAAATAACGACATTAAAAACAGAGATAAAAGTTACAAGGCACATTACGAGTAAAACAAAAATTTTTACAAGCAGTAGCTTTTGAAAGTTGCTTTGCCACCAGCCAAGCTCACCTCCAAAATAGTCTTTTGCCATATAAGCGCCACTTATTAAAAGCAATAAAAATGCTGTGCCAAATACCTTTGCGCTGCCTTTTGTGTAGGCTTTTTTAACTATTTCAAGGGTTTTAGCATCAACCGTTTTTTTAGCAAACGGATATATGCAAACATCGAAAAATACATATCCTATAAATACAATGGCACAAATTAAATGAGTAATCAAAAAAAATAAGTACATTTTTTAGCCTTTTTGTTTGGCATTATATAAATTTTAACTATTTAAACTGCTTATTTTAAATCAATTTTAAGAATTTATGAAGATAAATTTATAAAAGAGCAAGGCAAGCGCCCTGCTCTAGGAGTTTTACTCGACTTCAGCGTCTATAACGTCGTCGTCTTTTTTATTATTTCCGCCGTTTGCTCCAGCGTTTTCATCTTTTTTATACATAGCTTCTGCTAATTTGTGGCTGGCCTTGCTTAGAGCTTCTACTTTAGCATCAATTTGCTCTTTTGAAGAATTTTCATCTTTTAAGACCTCTTTTAGATCGTTTAGTGCAGCTTCGATGTTGCTTCTATCCTCAGCTGGGACTTTCTCGCCAAGCTCGCTCATGCTCTTTTCAGTTTGATGAACTAGTGCGTCAGCTTGATTTCTAGCCTCAACTGCGTCTTTGCGTTTTTTGTCCTCTTCTTTATGAAGCTCAGCATCTTTTACCATATTGTTTATCTCTTCTTCGCTTAAGCCGCTTGATCCAGAGATAGTGATGTTTTGAGCTTTGCCAGTTGCTTTATCTTTTGCTGAAACAGTTAAAATTCCGTTTGCGTCAATGTCAAACTCAACTTCGATTTGAGGAACACCTCTTGGAGCTGCTGGGATGCCTTCGAGGTTAAAATTTCCAAGTGATTTATTATCCCTTGCAAACTCACGCTCGCCTTGTAAAACCATGATAGTAACGGCACTTTGGTTATCTTCAGCAGTTGAGAAAACTTGGCTTTTTTTAGTTGGTATGGTTGTACCTTTTTCGATGATCTTAGTCATTACGCCACCAAGTGTCTCGATACCAAGGCTAAGTGGAGTTACGTCAAGAAGTAGCACATCTTTAACGTCGCCTTTTATAACAGCGCCTTGGATAGCAGCACCGATAGCTACGACCTCATCTGGATTTACGCTCTTATTTAGCTCTTTGCCAAATGCCTTTTTAACCTCTTCTTGAACGAGTGGCACACGAGTTGAACCACCGACCATTACGACCTCTTTGATGTCACTCTTGCTTAGACCTGCATCTTTGATGACTTCATTTATCTTAGTGATAGTCTCGCCTACAAGTGAGTCGATCATACCTTCAAATTTAGCACGAGTTAGCTTTTTGACAAGGTGTTTTGGACCAGTCGCATCAGCTGTGATAAATGGTAAATTTATCTCAGTCTCTTGAGCTGAGCTTAGCTCTTTTTTAGCATTTTCAGCAGCTTCTTTTAAGCGTTGAAGCGCCATGATATCGCCTTTTAGATCGATACCATTTTCGTTTTTAAACTCGCTTACTAGCCAGTCAATTATCTTGTTATCAAAGTCATCGCCGCCCAAGAATGCGTTACCGCCAGTTGCCAAAACTTCAACGATATTATCACCAGTCTCTAGCACTGTAACGTCAAATGTACCACCACCTAGGTCGTAAACTAAAATTTTCTCAGCCTCTTTTTTATCAAGACCATAAGCAAGTGCTGCAGCTGTTGGCTCGTTGATGATACGAAGTACGTTTAGCCCTGCGATCGTTCCAGCCTCTTTTGTAGCTTTTCTTTGGCTATCGTTAAAGTATGCTGGCACTGTAATAACCGCATCTGTTACCTTTTCACCAAGGTATGCTTCAGCATCTTCTTTTAGTTTGATAAGAATTTTTGCTGAAATTTCTTGTGGAGTATAAACCTTGCCAGCGATCTCAACTGCGCATGCGCCATTTCTATCTACGACGTGATATGGCAAGCGGCTTTTTGCCTCTTCAGCATTTTTTTCATTGCTCATCAAGCCCATGATACGTTTGATAGAATATATCGTTTTTTCAGGGTTTGTAACTGCTTGACGTTTTGCAACGTCACCTACTAGAATTTCACCCTTGTCTGTGAAAGCAACAACTGATGGAGTTGTGTTTTTGCCCTCTTTGTTTGGGATAACCTTGCTCTCGCCACGCTCAAAAACGCTCACACAAGAGTTTGTTGTACCTAAGTCTATACCTATAACTTTTGACATATTTTTCCTTTTTATTAGATTTTATTTTTATAAATTTAGTTTGCTACACTGACCATAGCTGGGCGCAAAACCCTACCATTTATCATATAGCCTTTTTGCAAAGCTTGCACGATTTGACCACTCTGCTTCTCTTCGCTATCGACCCTTAAAACAGCATTATGCACGCTCGGATCAAACTCAGTGTCAGTTGGTATCTCGCTTACGCCATGCTTTTCAAAGCATTTTTTAAACTGATTTATAGTTATCAAAATACCCTCTTTGATCTTTTTGGCAAATTCATCATCCTCTGGATCAAAATTTGCAGCGATCTCAAGAGCATCTATGACTGGTAGCAAGTCCCTAGCAAATTTCTCATTTGCATAGTTTGCAACGTCCGTCTTTTCTTTTTCATAACGCTTTTTGATATTTTCAAACTCAGCATTTGCTCTATAATATTTATCAGTTATCTCCCCGAGCTCTTTTTCAAGTTTCTCAACCTTTGAAATATCGCCAAGTGCGTCCAAATTTACACTATCATTAGCTAGTTCTTGCACAGGCTCAACCTCAGGTAGGTTTTGCTCTTTTATCTCTTCGCTCACGCAGCCTCCTTTATTAGATTTATAAATTTCACATAGTCAGTATAAATACTGCCAGCACAGATCATCTCTGCTTCGTTGCCAAGATAGTTTGTACTAAATTTGAGCCCCATAAAATTTTCATCAAACATAGGAGAAAATGTAAGTTTCTCATCCATTTGTAAGCTAAAACTCGGGTCAAAAACCATCTTAAAACGTCTATCCTTAAACATATCAAAGGCTAAAATTTCATTTTCTTGGAAGTAAATTTTAGTCCTTTTAAGCTCTCTTATTTTACTTTTTAGTTCGCTTAAGCCAACTTGAGAGCAGATAAGCTCAAGCTTGTTTAAACTAACTCCAGCAAGATTACTTAAAAATTTATACATCCTAGCATCAAATTTAATAACGATCTCATCTTCGCCAAAATTTAAGATCATATACCTATTATTTAAATTTAAAATTTCTAGCAATTCATTATCGATTGTGCCAAAAATCATACAGTAAAGCTCAAATTCATAACATAACTTTTTCAGTTCTTCGGCATCATTTATCTCTAAATTTATATCACTTATAGCAAAAATTTCACTCCAATATCTTCTCATCGCAGCAATTGTTGGGATCCTACCACCACTAATGTGAAGCTTTGTGATCTCACCCTCATCTGAAAGCTTTTTGAAATAAACGCGTATCGTAGAAGCCGGAATAGCCGCGCTCATACGAGAACCAAGCTCATTTGAGCCAATAGGCATATTGTCTTGCAAATAAGCCTCGATGATAGAATTTAGTATCAAATCACGTTTATTTGTTTTACTCACTCTTAGCACTCTTTCTTTTTAATTGCTAAGCGGATTATACAACTTTAGTTTGTCAATGTCAAGTATTTAAGTTAAAATAATTTATTTATGTATTTTTAGTCTATATAACTAAGCTTTTCTAATATTAATTGCATAAGCCTTTCCGAAAATAAAATTACAAAAAAATAATTAAACAAACTTAAAAGTCTTTTATATTATCTCTACATTCTAATATTTTTATACGTTTTTACGTACTAATATAATGTTTTATAGTATAATATATAATATATTTTAATTTATTTATACGTATTACTATTATTTATATATTATTTTATGTATATTTAATAAAATAATCCGTATAATACTTTAATGATTGAAACAAGTGATATATTTAATTTGCTTCACAATGCAGTTGAGGCAAAAAATATCGGTAAGAAAATTTCACAAGCAAAAATGGCAGAAGAGCTTGGTGTACCAATGAGAACATATCAAGATTGGAGGCTTGGCAACTCAAAGCCACAAGCTGCTGCTGCAGTTTGCAAACTTCTTTGTGAGCTTGACGACGATGAAATATTATTTGTTATCAATAAGATGAGAAAGTTATTAGGAAAATAGATGGAAAATTTGACACAAAAAGAGAGAATAGACCTTGAAAGCGTGTTTGCAGCTATCTGCACTAAGAAAGAGCCTAAATTTTTAGGTTTCTATAAAGACTTTTACTCGAGTGCAATTTTAAAATTTTACGTAGTTAAAGACAGAATTAAAAAAATAAAAATCAAGAAAAATTAGTTTTATATTATTTGAGTAGAAAAATATTTTTTGCTGCATTTAAAGATTAATAATTTAGATAAATTCTCCTTAAATATTGACTTTATTTAAAGAGAATTTGCCAACTTATTTCTTACCAAATTTAGCTAGCGCTCTTTGGTAGTCCTCTTCGCTATCGATACCGATACTTTGGCTCTCAACCTCTAGCATCGCTATCTTTTTACCATTTTCTAAAGCACGAAGCTGCTCGAGCTTTTCGGTATTTTCAAGGCTTGAAGGCATAAGAGCACAAAACTCTTTTAGGCTCTTTACGCTGTATCCGTAAATGCCAAGGTGAGCCTTATAACTTTTACACTCGCTTCTGTTAAATGGTATCCTAGATCTTGAAAAATAAAGTGCATATCCCTCAAAATCAGTCACCACTTTAACTAAATTTTTATCATCCGCAAACTCATCGTCCATCTTTTTATAGCAAGAAAACATAAAGGCTTTTTCTTTATTCTGCTCGCAAAAAGCCCTAAATTTAGCGATATTTTCAGGCTCGATAAATGGCTCATCAGCCTGAACATTTATGATAATCTCACTCTCGCTTAACCCCAAAATTTGTGCTGCTTCGTTTATCCTATCAGTCCCACTTTGATGATCTTTGCAAGTTAGCACCGCTTTTATACCGTGAGCTTTGGCAATATCCAGCACACTTTGCTCATCCACAGCAACTACCACATCATCCACGCCACTTACTCTAAGAGCCGTTGCCACAAACATTGGCACGCCATTTATCTCTTTTAAAATTTTATTACTAAACCTTGTTGAAGCAAGGCGAGCTGGTATAATTATCATCGCTCGATCCATTCTAGGACGCACTTTTCGATTTCGTCCTCTTTTATGATATTTTTATGCAAAATTTTCGCACTAAATAGCGAGTTTATCGAGCTTGGCACGATGTCATTTAAGATTTTAGCAGTCTTTGCCAAAGCATCTTTTTCATCTTTTGTATCTTTGATCTGGCACGCTTTGATCATGCTTGGCGTAAATTTCACCCAGTGCGCGGTCGATGTGATGACGTTTATGCGGCCAGCATCCACCATTTTAAAGCAAGTAGCCGTATGTGGATCGATCGCGTAGCCGTCCTTTGCGAGCTTTGCGATGTATGCCTCGCATTCTTTATCGTCGCACCAGCTAGCCTCAAAGTCCTCTTTTAGCGCTTCAAGCTCTTGCTTGCTAATCTTATAAAATTTATTTTTGGCTAAGCTTTGCATGAGTTCATTTGCTCTAACGCTGCCAAATTTATCAAATAGCAAGCGCTCGACGTTTGAGCTTATTAAAATGTCCATGGCTGGGC
This sequence comes from Campylobacter concisus, assembly GCF_015229955.1. Classification (NCBI taxonomy): domain Bacteria; kingdom Pseudomonadati; phylum Campylobacterota; class Epsilonproteobacteria; order Campylobacterales; family Campylobacteraceae; genus Campylobacter; species Campylobacter concisus. The sequence goes on along the minus strand of NZ_JAAKYZ010000005.1, from coordinate 47,238 downwards.
TTATCGTCTTAACCAGCTTTTTGTCTCTTAGGTCGTAAATGCCGGTGGTAAAAAACTGCGTCAAGATGTTGTTTGCGTTTGAGGCGATCTTGATCTTGCCGATCTTTGCGCCCATTTTTTTAGCGTAATACGCCCCAAGAGCGTTGCCGAAATTTCCGCTTGGCACGATGATATCAAAGCTTTCGTTTGCCTTAAGCGCCTTTTGTTTTAGCAAATTTGCGTAAGCGTAAGCGTGGTAGATGATCTGAAAGAGAATTCTGCCAAAATTTACCGAGTTTGCCGCGCTTAGTTTAAGGCGTTTTTTCTTAAGCTCGGCCTTAAATTTATCATTTGCAAGCAGCGTTTTTAGCGCTCTTTGAGCGTCATCAAAGTCGCCTTTTATGCCAAAAACCTTTAAATTTTCACCCTGCATGGTCTGCATCTGAAGCTTTTGCACCTCGCTCGTGCCGCCATCTGGATAGAGGCAGACGACCTTGATATTTTCGTCATTAGCAAAGGTTTGAAGTGTCGCAGGGCCAGTGTCGCCGCTAGTTGCACACATGATAAGGTATTTTTCGCCTCTTCCTTTTGCTAGCTGGCTAAGCAGCGAGCCAAAAGGCTGAAGCGCCATATCCTTAAATGCCCTTGTTGGGCCGTGATATAGCTCATTTACGTATAAATTTTTATCTATTTTCTTAAAAATGACTGGGTGCTTTGGATCGTCAAAACTCGCGTATCTCTTAACCGCCTTTTTGAAAAACGCCTCTGGCACATCAAATTTAAATAGTGATATGATATAAAGTGCGAGTTTCTCGTAGCTTAATTGTGAGAGCTCTTGCCACTTTGATTTTGTTATCTTTGGAAGCTTTTTTGGCGCATAAAGTCCGCCATGAGCGGAGCTTGGGCTAAGCATGGCTGTGCTTAAATTTACATTTTTTATCTTTTCATCTTTTGCACTTCTTGTCGGTGTTAGTCTCATTTTTTACCTTTTTTGGTTGATTTTTTTATCCATTTTTCATATTTTTTAAAGACCTCTTTTGGCTTAAGTGCCAAAATTTCTGGGGTTTCGTAGCTGTGGTGCTTTCTTATAAATTTAGCTACTTTTTTAAATTTCACGTCCGTTTTTATGAGTAAAATTTGCTCTTTTTCACCAAAAAGCTTCTCTCGCCAAAGATAAATGCTTTTTGCGCTAAAGCTACTCACACAAGCTGCAAGGCTCTTTTTTACGAGCTTTTTACTTAGTTTTTTTGCCTCTTTTTTCTTTGCGACTGAGGTGATTAAAATTCTCATTTTGATCCAAATTTTCCTTTTAAAAAGTGGCTCATTATAACAAAATGGGCTTAAATTTGTCGCCCTAAAACCTTTTTAAAATCCTCGCTTAGCGTAACTTCAAGCGTTATAAGCGATACTGGTAAACCAAAATCTTTTGCCTTTACATAGTCCTTTTGCGTCATCAAAAGCGAGGTCGCACCGTAACTTTGCAAAATTTCACTCAGCTCTTCTTTTGAAAAATCGTAGTGATCAGGGAAAAAGACGCGAGCTATGCACTCATCAAAAAATGGCTTGAGGCGCTCTGGGTTTGCTATGGCCGTTACTAGAACCATTTTTTCGCTTTTATTTAAAATTTCACTCTTTCTAAAATGAGTTTGTCCTTCACTAGCGATAAAATCAGCAAATTTATAAAAGCTAAATGGATATCTATAAGCCCCGCTTGGTAAGCAAAATTTTAGTCTTGGCTCTGGATTTGGGCGCACCAAGATATCAAATTTAGCTATGTCAAATTTAGAAAATCCATCATCTAGCAAAATATACTTTGCGCCATGGGTTTTGGCATACTCTATGGCTACTTTTCTATCTTCGCTTACTATCACATTTGCGTTTTTAAGACTTGTGGCATATATCATCGCCTCATCGCCACTTGCTGCTACGTCAAGTAAAATTTCGCCATTTCGAGCGACAACTTGCATGCCCTTGCTTTTTCTTTTATAGCCTCTAAGAACGATAAAAGCACCCTCGTAATTTTTAGCAATTGCCACGCAAAGTGGAGTCTTTCCACTTCCTCCAAGGGTCAAATTTCCAACGCTTATTATCTTTATGCCAAAGTCTATTTTTCTAGCAGTAAATTTCTTAAGAACAACAATAAGAAAATAGATAAAACTTAGTGGCAAAAGTAAAAATGCTAGTAAAATTTGAAAGAAATTTGGGCGAAAGAAGTAGTCATTCGCCCAAGTATGCAAGAAAATATTTAATTTCTTAAACACGAGTTTTAGAAATTTCTTTTACTTTGTTGCAGACGTATTGCACCTCTTCATCGCTTAGACTATGATAAATAGGCAGTGACAATACTTGCTGATAATTTTTTAAAGCATTTGGAAAATCATTTACTTTAAGTGAGTATTTGTTTTTGTAATAACTTAGTAAATGTATCGGTATGTAGTGCAATGATGTGTGAATGCCGTGCTCCAAAAGTTCTCTAGCAAAGCCATCACGATTTTTATTTATCTTAATAATATACTGAGTATAAATGTGCTCGCGTTTTTTGACAGGGATTGTTATATTGTGGCACTCACCAAGCTCTTTATCATAAATTTTTGCGATCTCTTGCCTTCTTTGTATGAGTTTGTCTGTTCTTTCTAGCTGCGCAATAGAAAATGCTGCATTTATCGAGTTTATATCATACTTTAAGCCAATATCTACGACATCATAAATATAACTCAAGCTACCGAATTTATCAATGCCATTTACAAGGGCATAGTTGCGAAGTAGTTTTGCTCTTTTATAAATTTCCTCATCATTTGTCGTAAAAAATCCAACCGTTGATATAGGATTTTGTACACGCGAATGTGTTTGAAAGCACGATAAAAAGGAGTCTGAGCCAACTTTTTTGCCATTGTATGTTAGTCCCATACCGCGATTTGCATCATCTAAAATTTTTACACCGTATTTCTCACAAACCGCCGTTATCTCGTCCATCCTGGCACTTTGACCTGCGATATGAGAGATAAAAGCACATTTTAATTTTTTATGATTTTGCTCTTTTAGCACTTTCTCAAGGGCGTCTGGGCAGATGTTAAAATCTTCTTCATCAACATCCACAAAAATAGGTTCAGCATCAAAATGTCTAACAGCTTGTGCAATGCTAGGAAAAGCATTTATGGAGCAAATGACCTTGTCTCCGCGTTTAGTATCAAGCGCGCTTAGTGCTAAGTGGTGTGCGGATGCGATATTATTTGTGGTAACTACAAATTTTGCACCAAAATACTCTTTTAACTTCTCTTCAAATCTAGCAACGATATTAGTAGTATTTTCAGAGTGCAAAGCCTCCTCAATAAGCTCACTTTCACGCTCAGTGATAGTTGGTCTATAAAACGGAATCTCTCTCATCTTTAATCCTTTAAATTTTCACTATCAACGGCATTTGTCGTTTAAACCTGTTTGAAACAACTCTATTTTCTATATCCGATACTGCTTTTAATCCGAACTTTTTGATGACTTGCTCCTTGTTATTTTCTAAATTTTCTAAAATCTCATCAATAACAGCATAACTGTAACCTATGTCGCCTTCGTCACTTTGTCCATCCCACAAATCAGCCGAAGGTGCTTTGTTGATAAAATTTTTATCAACCCCAAGATGTTTTGCAAATTCAAAAATTTCACTTTTGTAAAGCTCTCCGATAGGATTTATCGCACATGCTAAATCCCCAAATATCGTACCGTATCCAAGCATAAGCTCACTTTTGTTGCTTGTTCCGATAACTAGAGCGTTTATACTAGATGAATAATCATAAAGCAAGCTCATTCTAACTCTAGCTGCTAAATTCCCTTTTCTTAAATTGCTTAAATTTACATCTATCGTTTCGTAAAAGGCATTTAAAATGCCCTCTATGGATAAAACCTTATATTTTATGTTTAGTTTTTCGCATAAATTTAAGGCATCGTCCATATTTTGTCTGTTTGATGATGCTGTTGGCATGATGAGTGCATGAGTTTCATTTGGTTTTACTCTTGCACACAAAGTCGCTACCACAGCAGAATCAATACCTCCACTAACACCCAACAACAAATTTTTATCTTTAGTTTTATCTTTTAAGCTTAAAACTAAAGTTTCTTCGATTTTTTGATACTCCTTCATTCTTCCTTTGCCTAGATTTGCTTCCTTTTGCAAAAATTATACTAAGTAAATTTAAAATTTTTCTTTAAGTTTAAGTAAAAAGATGTAAAATTTTAAGAAATAATAAATTTAAGGTAAAAAATGAGAGTAATACACAAAAGTTTTGGAGATTTTGGCACTAATTGTTACATCGTTACAAAAAATGATTCATCTTTAGTGATAGATCCAGGAGATGGGGCAAAAGAATGGGTTTTACAAAATGCCAAAAATTTAAAAGCCATCCTTTGTACTCATGGGCATTTTGATCATATTTTTGATGCTGGTAAGTTAAAAGATGAGCTAGAAATTCCAGTTTATATTAACAAATTTGATGCTTTCATGTGTGAGAGTGATATTTTTGGTTATATGAAAAATACTTTTACTCCAGATGTTTTGGTTGATAATGATGAAAATTTTAACGTTGATGATTTTTGTATTAAATTTCATCATTTTCCAGGACATACACCAGGCTGCTCGATGATAGAGATAGATGACACGATGTTTAGTGGGGATTTTTTATTTAGAGGGAGCATAGGACGCTGGGATTTTCCTTTTTCAGATAAAAATGAAATGTTAAAAAGTCTAGGAAAATGTAAAAATTTAAAAGGTAACTTCACGCTTTATCCAGGGCACGGAGAAAGTAGTACACTAAAGGCAGAGCAAAACAATATTGGTTATTGGATAGGTATAGTAAAAAATAGCTAAAAATTTCGGTGGTATTAATTTCAATTTTCAAACTTTTAAAATACACTTAATCACTATTAAAAATTTATATTTTTTATAAAGCTAAGAGTCAATCAAAAAGGGTAGAGAAATTTTATATGGGATCTATTTTAAATTTTGAAAAGATCCGAGCGAAAACTCGCTCGGATAAAGGTTTTAGAAGCTATATTTTGCTTCAAATCTTATACGATTTTGTTTAAAGCTTTCACCATCTTTTTTGTCTTTAGCAGCTGCGTACCAAGTTAGGAAATTAAGTTTTTTGCTATATTTGTAGCTAGCTTGTGTATACCACTCATTCCTTTTTGCCCTCTCTTTACCAAGCGCATAACTTGTGCCTTTACCTTGAGTATAACCAGCACCAAGACCAAATTTATCTATATCATATCCAGCATTAACAAACCAGTAATCATTGTCACCTTTGATATTATTGTAGTATTGTGATCCACCAGACATTACACCATTTAATATTTTAGCTGGGTTGATTAGCTGACCATTTGCATCGATTGATGTAAATGCGATTTTACCGCTATTTCTAGCATCATTATCTTTATTTTTAGCGTCAAATTCTAGGTAACCAGCATTAAATTTAGCACCAAATAGTTTTGTTCCAGCTTGAACAGCCCAAAAGTCAGCATCAGCTACTTTTTTGTGATCTGAATCGCTATAAACATATTGACCTTTTAGGTTTAGGTTTATATCGTCAGTTACATTAAAGCTAAATGCTGCTTCAGCACCATAAAGTGTTGCTATTTCTTGTAGATTTGCAATAGCTACTTTAAATGATACTGGATCATAGCTACCAACTGCACCTAAATAATAAAGGTTAGCAGGAGCATCATGAAATTTTGTACCATCCGTTACTTCTTTTAGGAAAGGTCCATCTACTTCATCACTATTGTTTTCTATGGCATCATAAGCAGCAGCTGTTAAAGTAAGACCAGATACATCTGTACTTATAGCTTTTAGACCAGTAGCTGCTATATCACCATCATCATAGAAAGTTTTGATAAGTTGTTTACCAGCTGTAATAGTAGTGTTAGATACTTTGTATCCTAGATACATTTCATATACACCAAAAGAATTTGTTGTATTTGTTTTATCTGTACCATCAATTATTCCTCCATTGACGTCTCTTTTTTCATTGTTGTCACCAGAACCATCTGTAGCAGCATATCTTAGTGTTAAAACGCCAAAGAAGTTATCATCAATTGCAGCTTTAAATGATGTTTGCATTCTAAACGCATGCCCAGCAGTATCATTTGTGCCAGCTTTTGTATCAGCTTTTCTATCACGGTTATCATTTGTATAACGATATCTTGCAAATCCTGAAAGATCTACATTTTTTATAGCTTCTTCAAGTGGAGTTGCACTTGCAACGCTTGAAAATGCACCTAAAGCAACCAAAGCAGCTAAGCTAACTTTTGTAATTTTCATCTAAATCTCCTTTTGATAAAAAGTTTTGAAAGGATATTATCATAGAAAATTAATTTTATTGCTTAATTTTTCTTAAAAATTTAAAAAATGTTACCAATTATTTACCAAAATAGGATAATGAGATAAAGATTGTCTTTTTAAAATTTCGTTTTATTTGGGATTAAAAATCAAAAATTTTTACTTACTTTTAGCTATTAGCCTTAGCTTCTTCTCGCTCTTTTTTCTGCCTTATAGCAGCTTCTTTTTGGATATTTTTTTGTTGAGTCAAGAAGATATGCTCTTCAAGTGTGACAAGTTGAAATACTCCTTCAAAAATTTTTATATCTTTAACATATCCAAGCACTTTTACTTCTCTTTTTCTGCTCTCTTCAAATCTTGCTTGAGCGTCAAATTCCACCACGTCACCAAGCTTTAGTGGCCCAAAGAAATTTATTCTAGCCCCGATACTAACGCAAAATTCTTCATTAATGGCTAAAAGAGCGGCATGATTTGCGCCCATAAAAATAAATCCGCTATGAATAAGCCCCTCAGTATCGCACACCATATCATCCGTAGTAAAAAATCTAGTCTTTGCGTGATTTTTTTCAAGTAAAAATGCCGTTCCACTAAAATTTAGCTTTGTTAAAGGAGCTGTTTTTATCTCATTTCTTAGCGGATTTTCATCTTCTGGTAAGATTATTTGCGATTCGTCTTTTACATCATAGATATTTTCTTCTGCCATTTTTATCCTTAAATTTTAACTCTAACATATGCTCTTTTTGGCGCTGGGTAGCCCTCGATGGTCTTTGTAATGTCTTCTGGGTCTAAGAAATTTCCAAGACTCTCTCCATCTATCCACTGCGTTTTTCGCTGCTCATTTAGATCAGTCGCCTTTGTTTCAAGTAAGGTAAAATCCCTAAATTTAGCTCTCTCGCACCAGTTTTGAAGTGCCGAGAGTGTCGGTACAAAGTAGATATTTGGAATTTTTGAGTATCTATCCTTTGGACTTAGCGCAAAGTCACCCTCCATATCAATATACATAGTATCTAAAAATAGCTCTCCTCCAGGATTTAGTGCGGTTTTTAGCTCTTTTAGCATCTTGATAGGATCGCTTCTGTGATAGATGACACCAAGGCAAAAAATGGTGTCAAATTTCGCTCCAAATTCTGGCAAACTCTCTACTCCAAGAAGCTCGTAAGCAATATTTGAGCGGATAAATTTATTTAAAAAAGTAAACTGCAAATATGTATGCACGCTAGGATCAAAGCCAGTTATGCTTTTTGGACTGTATTCAAGCATCTTAAACATATAATATCCATTGTTACAACCCACATCAGCCACACTTTTGCCAGCTAAATTTAGGTGTGAGGCGAGGATATTAAATTTAATAAAACTTTGCCACTCGCTATCTATATATATATCATCAAGTAAAAATGGCCCTTTTCGCCAAGGCTTTAGGCTAAGGGCGAGGTCATAAATTTCATCTTTTTTGGCTTGGTCTAAATTTTTAAATTTCACATTTACACTATCTTTTAGCTCAAGCTCGCAGTCAAAATTTGCTAAATTTTCTATCCTATTATAAATTTGTTTTTGCTGCTCGTTAAATTTGCTAAGATCCACGCTATTTCCAGTCGACAATGTTGTGCGGACACTCTTTTTGGTAGGTGCCAGTCGCGTCATAATACTCTTTACAATCATTATAGTATTGAGTCGAAACTCCGCGCTCGTTCATATAAAGACAACCATTGCAAAATAGCGCTATAAAGCCTAAAAATATAATCTTTTTCATGTGGCGGATTTTATCATAAATAAAAATTTTATGCTAGAATAGCAGGCAGTTTTAGAGCCAAGTTTGGCTAATATTAAGCAAAAAAGGCATTTTATGCAAAGAAGAGATTTTTTTAAATTCAGTAGTTTTTTAGGTGCAGCGAGTCTGCTTCCAAGTGTCACTTTAGCTAGCGATGAGCCGGCAAGTCCAGTTGTTAGAAATTTCGATGTAAATTTCAAACACCAGCTGCTTGAAAAGGGCAAAAGCTCAAGAATTTGGTTGCCACTTCCACTAAGCACCACTTATCAGCAACTAACTCAAGACTACGTCATAAACACAACCGCTAAAAACGTCTATATTTCAGATACGCTAATACCTACAATGTATGCTGATTTTGAAGAAAACGAGCCAAGACCTATCTTAAATGTTCAGTTTAAAATTCAAACAACAGAGCGCAACACTGACTTTAGCAAGGTAAATTACGATCCAAACGAGAAGGTCGATCCTGCTGTTTTAGAATTTTTAAAACCAACCTCGCACATCCCAACTGACGGGGTCGTAAGAGCAAAAGCGCTAGAGATTATCGGCAATACTAAAGGCGACTTGGAGCGCGCAAAAGCGATCTATACGTGGGTTGCAAACACTATGCAGCGCGATAACAGCATCCTTGGATGTGGCACGGGCGACGTTAAAGCCATCCTAGAAAGTGGCAAACTAGTTGGCAAATGCACCGACATAAACTCAGTTTTCGTGGGACTTTGCAGATCAGTTGGCATCCCTGCAAGAGAAATTTTTGGTATCAGGGTTGGTCAGTCTAGATTTTCAGATCAAATGGGTAGCGCAAAAGATGGTGTGGCTAAAATTTCAGGCGGACAACACTGCAGGGCTGAGTTTTACCTAAAAGGCTATGGTTGGATACCGGTTGATCCAGCGGATGTCACAAAGGTGAGACTAGGCGAGAAATTAACAAATGACGACGCTAAGATCGTAGCTGTGAGAGATTATTGCTTTGGTAACTGGGAGATGTGCTGGATAGGCTTTAACTACGGCCGCGACTTTATCTTAAAGCCAACTCCAGAGCAAACTCCGCTAAATAACTTTGGATATCCATACGCTGAAGTTGATGGCAACACACAAAACTACTATTCGCCAAAAGAATTTAGCTACGACTACGTCTCAACAGAGCTAAAATGAGAGCCTTTTGGCTGATACTAACATCCATAGGTAGTGCCATCGGCGCTACCTTGTGCTGTTTACCAGCACTTCTTTTTCTGCTTTTTGGTACATCTTTTTCTTTTCTATCTTGGACACAAAATTTATACGAATACCGCGTTCCTTTAAGCGTTATGGCCGTCATTTGCTTTGTGATTTCAGGCATTACTTTATTTTACAAGCCAAAAAGCTGCAACCTGAGCTATAAAAAGAAAAAATGGATACTTATATATATACTTTTTGGAGTGATTTTGCTTTTACTCCTTACATACCCAGAGCTTTTAGGAGAAATTTATGCGTAAAATTTTAATTTTAACCCTTCTTGCACTTAGTTGCTATGCTGATAAAAAGATAGAAATTTCAGTGCCTAGCATGCACTGTCCGCTTTGCACGGCGATTGTTAGAAAGGCTGCTCTTAGCGTTGAGGGCGTAAAAAAGGCAGATGTATCGCTAAAAGAGCGAAAAGCTGTCGTTATAGCAGATGATAAGCTCGATGAAAAAGAGCTTTTAAAGGCAGTCGATGCGACTGGCTATAAGGGCGAGATAAAATAAATTTACGGAGGCAGATATGTCAAATAGTGAAATTTTAAAGAAATTTGAGACACTTACTACGATACCGCACTGCAGTTATGAGACCGATAAGATGCGTGATTTTCTAGCTAGCTATGCAAAAGATAAGGGCTGTGAGGTTACAGTCGATAACTTTGGCAACATTCATGCGTTTAAAGGCAAACCAAAAATTTGCTTGCAAAGCCACTACGATATGGTCTGCATGGGCGATGCTCCAAAGATCGAGATAGTTTACGGCGATGATGGCTACATGAGGGCTAAAAACTCATCTTTAGGTGCCGATAACGGCATCGGCGTGGCTATCATGATGCAGATGATAAGCGAATTTGACGACATAGAGTGCCTCTTTACAAACAACGAAGAAGTCGGCATGATCGGAGCCACTGGCTTTAGTGGCGATCTCAAAGCCGATAAGCTTTTAAATTTAGATAGTGAAGAGGACGATAGAGTCACTATCGGCTGCGCTGGTGGTGTAAATTTATTTGCCACTATCTCGCTTAATAGCAAAAAAACAAAAGAGAGCACGCTTTATGAAGTAAAAGTAAGTGGGCTTCCTGGCGGACACTCTGGCAATGAGATACATAAAAATATCCCAAATGCGATCAAGGTTTTGGCAGCATTTGTGACTAAAAATAGCTGCAAGCTTGTTAAATTTGAAGGTGGCGAGCGAAGCAACTCTATCCCAAGCGGCGCAACCGCACTGGTTCTAAGCGATAAAGAGCTAAAAAGTGAGTGTGAAAATTTAAGCGTGAAAAAGCTTGGCATGGGAGATGAAATTTTAGAAAATGGCGAGAAAATTTTAGCACTTATTAACTCATTTTCACAAGGCGTAAGAGCCTATAACTGTGAGCTGGGCATACCACAAGATAGCGTCAATCTATCGCTTGCAAAGATTAAAGACGACGACTCACTTGAAGTGGAGTTTTTCGCAAGGTCAATGAGTAAAGATGGGCTAAACAGTATGGAATTTGAAATTTCTGAGCTTGCAAAAGCGCTTGGCTTTGAGGTCATCGCAAAAGATAGAAACCCTGCTTGGAAGCCTATAAATGATAAATTTGCAAACGATATCCTAGAAGAGCTTAAAATTTATAAGCCAAATGCAAGGATAACAGCTGTGCACGCTGGACTTGAATGTGGAGTGCTTTTAGAGAAAAAGACAGGTCTTAGTGCATGTTCTATTGGGCCAAATATCTACTCACCTCACTCAACAAGAGAATGCTGCGAGGTTGAATCTGCACTTTTTATAGAAAAAGTCGTTCGCAGTATCGTTAAAAAATATAACTCATAAAAAATAAAATTTGCTAGAAATTTCTAGCAAATTTTGGATTTTGAAGATTCAAAATCACCCGCAAGTACGAGCAAATTTATATTATTTTCCAAACTCATAAACGATCTTGCCACTTTTTATCGTGGTAGTCGCTGCACCTTTTAGCTTTTTGCCAAAAAGCGGAGAATTTATCGATTTTGAGCGGTTTATCTTCTCATCATAAACATACTCGATCTCAGGATCTATCACTGCAATATCAGCTAGCATGCCCTCGGCAAGTCTGCCTTTATCTTTTAAATTTAGCATCTTAGCTGCATTTGTAGAAGTTAGCTCCACCATGCGCTCTAAGCTTATAACGCCCTCATTTACGAGCTTTAAAGTAAGCGGCACAAGGGTTTGAAGTCCGATGATGCCAAATGGCGCCTTGTCAAATTCCACTATCTTTTCATCTGTGTGGTGCGGCGCATGATCAGTCGCTATAACGTCTATAAGGCCGCTTTTTAGTGCTTCTCTCACTGCTTTTACGTCGCTTATCTCACGAAGTGGTGGTGACATTTTAAAATTTGTATCGTAGGCATTTTTCAAAATTTCATCGTCGCTAAAGCTAAAGTGATGCGGTGTCGCCTCACAAGTGATATTTATGCCCTCTTTTTTACCCATTTCGATGATCTTTAGCGAGTACTCCGAGCTTACGTGAGCGATGTGGATGTGCGCTTTAGTGAGCTTTGCAAGCAGCATATCACGGCTAACTGCGATCTCCTCTTTCTCTCTTGCCATGCCACGAAGTCCAAGTATGGCTGAGACCTTACCCTCGTGCATGACGCCCTGCCTGCAAAGCGAGCAGTCCTCTGAGTGGCTTATGCAAAAGCTACCAAACATGCTTGAATACTCAAGTGCCGCTCTCATAACGCTTGAGCTAGTCACTGGTAAGCCATCGTCACTAAATGCAACTGCGCCAGCCTCTATAAGATCGCCCATTTCAATGATCTCATTGCCGCCAAGTCCTTTGCTGATGGCTGCTATTGGCAAAAGATCGATTAGCCCGCAGTTTTTAGCTTTTTCTATCATCGCTCTTGTGATCGAGGCGTTGTCGTTTACTGGGTTTGTGTTAGCCATGCAAAGGCAGGTAGTCACTCCCCCAGCCACCGCTGCCTGCGAGCCTGAGATGATGTCATCTTTATACTCTTGGCCAGGATCGCGAAAGTGCACATGCATGTCGATAAGTCCTGGCATGACGAGCTTGTTTGTGGCATCGATGACCTTATCAGCCTCAAATTTCTCACTTCCGATTTTGGCTATTTTGCCGTTTTCTATTAGGATATTTGCCTTAAATTTCTCGTCGCTATTTACGATAGTGCCGTTAATTATTGCTATTTTCATCGTTAGCCCCTATTTTTTGCAAGCGTATTTAGTATCGCCATTCTTATAGCAACGCCGTTTTCAACTTGATTTAGTATGACTGAGTGTGTACCATTAGCCACGTCTGAGTTTAGTTCCACGCCCCTATTTATCGGTCCTGGATGCAGTACGATTGCATCAGGTTTGGCTAGCTTTATCCTATTTTTATTTAGTCCAAAGAATTTTGAGTACTCCCTCGAGCTCGGAAATGCCACGTCTGCACCGCCGCGCTCTAGCTGGATGCGAAGCATGATGATGACATCACTGCCCTCGCAGGCTTCTTCCATATTTTTGCAAATTTGAGACTCAAAGACCTCAGCATCTTTTGGCATCATCATCCTTGGCGCAAAGAGCTTTAAATTTATGCCAAATTTCTTCATCGCCCAGATGTCTGACCTTGCCACACGGCTTCTAGCGATGTCACCTATGATCGCCACGTTTAGGTTTTTATCTAAAATTTTACCATGCTCTCTTAGTGTGAAAAGATCAAGCAGAGCTTGGCTTGGGTGCTCATTTGTGCCATCCCCTGCATTTACGACGCTAGCCTCTGTCCTGTCAGCTGCAAATTTTGCCGCACCAGAGCTTGGATGACGAAGCACGATGATATCAGTTCTCATAGCAGCCATGTTATTCATCGTGTCATTTAGGCTCTCGCCCTTTGTCACGCTAGAGCTTGATGAGCTGAAATTTATCGTATCAGCCCCAAGCCTCTTTGCTGCGATTTCAAAGGATGTCCTAGTTCTTGTCGAGTTTTCATAAAATGCGTTGATCGTGGTCTTTCCGCGAAGATAGTCATTTTTTTTCACTTGGCTTAAATTTAGCTCCTTAAACTCTTTCGCCGCCTCTAAAAAATATAAAATTTCTTCCTTGCTAAGCTCTCTAGTTCCTATCAAATCTTTATGTTTGTAGCCCATTTTAAGCCTCTTAAATTTATTTTGCTACGAAGTCACAAGCTGGTTGGTAGCCGTTATCACAAGCTTTTTTAAATAAAGCCTTTGCCTTCTCTTCGCTTTTTGCTTCGTTTGCGTCTTTATCTTTTACAAGGCCATAAGCGATCATTTCGCCTAGTTTTTCGCAAGCCATGCCCTCATTTTCGTCACACATTTTTGTAAAAATTTTCTCAGCCTGAGCTCTATCTTTTGCTACGCCGTCTCCGTTAAATAGCATGATCGCATTCATCGTGCAAGCTTTTTTCTCGCCCTCTCCACAAGCCTTATTAAAATAAGGATAAGCTTCATTAAAATTTTTCTTTGCATAAAGCTCGTTTGCCTTGTCTAAATTTTCATTTGCCATAGCATTTAACGCAAAAACTGCTACCACTAAAACTAAAATTTTCTTCATTTTCTTTCCTTATTTAAATAATTTCGAATGATGTTTTTTCATATACTCAACTATCTCTATGACCTCGTCGCTACCGCTAGCATCAGAATTTTCTAACGCATCATCGATGCACTCAACATAAAGATTTGCCGCCTCTTCAAGTTTGTCTTTTTTTACTCCAGCATAGTAGAACATCGCCTCAAGTACCATACTAAGCTCATAGCTAAGTTCTTCTACGCTCACCTCTTCTTCTTTCATATTTCCTCCTGTGTTTTTTTAGTTATTAGATCAATTATCTGTGCTTTGATCGGATCAAAGCTAAAGCCATCTTTGAAATTTGCAAATAATCCGCCGCTTGCGTTCACGTGTCCGCCGCCACCAACTAGGTGTTTTGCCATGGCACTAACGTCAAGCTTGCCATTTGCACGAAAACTTAGCGTTTTTTTATTTGTCACATCGATAAAGAAGTCAAATTCAGGATTTACCACTAAAAAGTCGTTACCGATAACCGAAACATTGCCGATATTGTAAGTTAAAATTCCTTTATGATCTTTATAGTTTATGCTAAATTTCTCTTTATTTTCACTAAGTTTTTTTACGACGTAGTTTGAGATTAGATTACTTAGCGTATCGTCTTTATCCTCTTTGAAAAATGACTTCTTAATAGCATGCACCTGCATATCAAGGCCGATATAGTCGTTTTTCTCGTTAAAAAATTTGCTAGCTTCTTTTAAGAGATGATCCATATAGAGGTTATTTTCAGCTTCAAACATCACTTTATTTATCTCTTTAGCATTTGCAACAAGTCCCAAGCAAACTTTGCCCATTTCGAAATTTTTATCATCTTTTAGCCAGATATCCACGGCATTTACGACGTCACTAAAAATTTCAAGCTCTTTGTTTTTGCCAAAAATGCCCGCAAAAAAGTCGTAAGTGATCTTTGTGGCGCACCTTGAACTATCCAAAAAATACCATGAGTAAGCGCTCGCGCACTCGGCACCGCTTTGGTGATGATCTAGCAAAAATAGCTTTATATTTTTACCCCTTATCATATCTTCAAAGCTCTCGCACTGAGCTAGGCTTAAATTTAGATCAGTGATCAAGATGATGTTTTTATCGTCATTTGAGGCATCTATCTCAGTTAAAATTTGAGCAAATTTATCATCTATCTCTCTGCCGTAGTTTGAGTTTAGAAATTTCACATCTTTGAAGTAAAAATTTGTTATGTATTGCGCGCCGTATCCGTCAAGATCGGTGTGCGAGAGGTGATAAATTTTCATCGTTTTCCTTTATAAATTTTCTATTTCTATGACGCCAACCGTTTCAAATGGCGTATTTGCCGAGATCTCAGCAAAGCTTAGCACCACTATATCGATGGCAAAATTTGCGCAGATATTTGCTATAAATTTTCTTAGGCTTGGCTCCACGCAAAGCACCATTTCGCCGTGCTGACTCATCGGACGTTTCTCTTTTTCATGTCTTAGAGCCTGAACGATCGATGAAGTTTGAGCCACATTTATCATAAGATGATACGCGCCATCTTTATACTGCACCGCGTCCATAAGCTTTTGCTGCGCAGCACTATCTAAAATGTAAAAATTTAGCTGACCTTTCTCATCGACATAAAGCGAAGTGATGACGCGTGAAAGCGCTGCGCGCACGTGCTCGATGATCATGTCTAGGTTTTTGCTAACCTCAGCGATATCGCTAATTGATTCAAGTATGCTAAGCAGGTCTTTGATCGGGATATTGTCTTTAAGCAGTGCTTTTAAAACCTTTTGGATCAAATTTATAGGTGCGATCCTTAGCGTATCCTCGACCACAACTGGATAGTCGATCTTTAGCTTGTCTAATAAATTTTGCGTCTCTTGGCGAGTTAGAAGCTCGGCTGCGTTTTGCTTGATAAGCTCACTCATGTGCGTTGAGATGACGCTTGCAGGATCAACTATCGTGTAGCCACTAAGAATGGCATCCTCTTTGACGCTAGCATCGATCCAGAGTGCATCTAGCCCAAAAGCTGGCTCTTTTGTCGGAATCCCCTCGATATCTTCGCTAACTAGGCCACTATCCATCGCTAGAAATTTATCCGCATAAATTTCACCCTGACCGATCACGATACCTTTTAGCTTAAAGCGGTACTCGTTTGGCGGTAGTTGAAGGTTGTCGCGGATCCTTATCTTTGGCATCAAAAAGCCAAGGCTTGAAGCGATGTTTCGCCTCATAGCGCGAATCCTCTCAATGAGATCCACATCAGCTAGCTTTAACAAGCCATATCCTAGGTCAAGCTCTAAAATTTCAAGCTTTAAGATGTCGTTTATCTTTGTCTCTTCTTCTCTTGCGATCTCTTCGTCGCTCTTCTTTGGTACCTTAGTAGTGGCACCACTAGCAGCTGCTCCTGCCCCACTTTGCGTAGCACCTCCAGCTTTTTTAGAAACTGTTTTGTCTTTTGAAGCAAGGCCTAAATTTAGCCCGCCATCTTTGGTCTGCTTGATGATGTAGCCAAGCCCCAAAAATAGCAGTGCGATAAAGCCAAGAGAAAGAGTCGGAAGCCCTGGGACAAGAGCAAACATAAATAGTATGAAGCCCACTATTAGCAAGGTTTTATAATCCCCTAATAGCTGATTTAACGTGCCTTCTGCAAAGTCCTCGTCGTCCTTGCTAGCCCTTGTAATGATGATGGCAGTTGCTGTTGAAGTGATAAGTCCTGGGATCTGGCTCACAAGGCCATCACCTATGGTTAGGATCGTATAGTACTGAGCCGATGTCGCCATATCAAGGCCGTGCTGAAACGAGCCGATAGCAAAGCCACCGATGATATTAATGATAGTGATGATTATGCCAGCGACGGCGTCACCTTTTATAAATTTAGACGAACCATCCATCGCGCCATAGAAATTTGCCTCGCCGATGATGGCTTGACGTCTTTCGCGCGCCGTTTTTTCATCAATCAAACCTGCGTTTAGATCCGCATCTATCGCCATTTGCTTACCAGGCATCGCATCAAGTGTAAAACGCGCTTGCACCTCGCTCACACGGGTTGAGCCCTTTGTTACGACCATGAAATTTATGAGAACCAAGATACAAAAGACGATGGTGCCGATGACAAAGTTGCCGCCAACTACGAAATTTCCAAAACTTGAGATGATCTCGCTGACCGCTTCTGGGCCATTGTGACCTTCGCTTAAGATCATACGCGTGGTTGCGATGTTTAGCGAGAGGCGAAAAAGCGTAACGATAAGGATCAGTGTCGGAAATGTGCTAAGATCGGTTGGTTTTGGCACATAAATCGAAATTAAGATTATAAGCACAGAAATAGAAATAGAAAGTGCCAGAAAAAAGTCAAGCACCGCGCTTGGAAGCGGTACGATAATGATAGCAAGAATGGCAACAATGATACCAACGATACTAAGACTTTTAAACTTAACAATTGGCACAAGAAACGGCGCAACAAGAGTTAAGATGTTATTTTTTTGCTTTGCCAATTCTACTTCTTAACGATGTCACTTAGTTTTATCGCATCAAGCATCTCGTCGATCTTGCTTTGAAGACCACTAAACATCGACCAAATTTGACAGCTCGAGGCTTTGTTTGACGGGCAGCCATCTGCAGAAGATGAGCACTCAAAGACGTTAAGTTCACGTTTTTCAGCGCACTCTATTATCTTTTTTATGCTTAAATTTTCAGGTTCGTTATTTAGCGCGAAACCGCCATTTGCCCCTTTAAACGACTTTAAAATTCCATCTTTTGCAAGATTTTGTAAAATTTTGGCTAAAAAGCTTTTTGAAATTTTAAGTTCATTTGAGATCGTATCAACATCAACTGGAGATGATTTTTGAGATATTAAAATAAGTGAAAGTAGAGCGTATTCGCTTGCCTTTGTAAAAAGCATTTATCTTCCTTAAGTCTTTAAATAGCCCTAATTTTATTAAATTTTTACTGCATTTTTCATTAATTTTTAAAAAGCATAATTTTATCTAACTTTATGTTTTAAATGCTATAATCGCTCTTCCAAAATTCACCAATCAGGAGGTCATCATGGCTTTGGATTCGGCTAAAAAAGCTCAAATAGTTGCGAAATTCGCTAGAAAAGAGGGAGATACAGGCTCTCCAGAAGTTCAAATAGCTCTTTTAACAGCTAGAATAACTGAACTTACAGAACACCTTAAAATTTTCAAAAAAGACTTTTCATCACGTTTAGGTCTTTTAAAACTAGTTGGTCAAAGAAAAAGACTTTTAAAATATCTTAAAAATAAAGACTACACTACATATTCAAAACTAATCTCTGAGCTTGGCTTAAGAGATAAATAGTTCATTGGAGAGCGATCTGCTCTCCTTATTAAATTTCCTTCATCCATATTTTTATTCAAAAATTTACAGTCTATTTTAAAATTTTTCCATCTTTAGTATTAATTTATCTGCTTACAATATGACTAACCTTTTTAAAAAAAGTAAAATTAAAATTAATTTCTTCATTTTATATAAAAAGCTAAATCTCTATATATTTATTTTTTATAATAAATTTATCAATTTTAAACAAATTTTAAAATCCCTAAATAATTGACTTTAGTAGAATTAAATTAATCTTAACTTAAATTAAAAATTTATTTTTAATAATAAAGAATTTTTATTAAAGATTAAGAATTTGGCTAGTAATATTACCCATATAGAAATATGCAAATATTGCATAGTAAAGGAGAAAATGATGAAAGAAGGCAAAGTCATCTGTCCTTATTGTGGGACGGGCTGTCAGGTTACCTTGCATGTGGAAAATAACGTCGTTCGTGCTGCAACTGGCGTTGAAGACAATCCAGTTAATCAAGGAAATTTATGCTTAAAAGGCTTTTACGGCTGGGACTATGTAGCAAGCCCGGATAGACTTACAAAACCACTTATCAGAAAGAAAAACGGCGTTTTTTCAAAAGATGGCGAATTTGAAGAGGCCAGCTGGGACGAGGCACTTGACCTTGTCGTAGAAAAGATGAAAGAAACCAAAACAAAATATGGTCCAGACGCATTAGCTGGAAATTTCTCAGCACGCTGTACGCTTGAAGATAACTACGTCGCTCAAAAGCTAATGCGTGCTGTAATTGGCACAAACAACGTCGATCACTGTGCTAGAATTTGACACGCTCCGACAGTAGCAGGACTTGCTAAAACAATCGGAAACGGAGCTGCCACAAATAGCTTTACAGAGATTGGCGCTTATAGTAACTGTATATTAATGATAGGCTCAAACCCAGAAAATGGTCACCCAATCGCAGCTATGCACATCCAAAGAGCGCTAAACCGCGGTGCGAAACTGATCGTTATTGATCCTATTAAGACCGAGTTTGCAAGCAGAGCTGATATTCACTTACAACTAGAGCCAGAGCACAACATCCCTGTTATAAACGCACTTCTTTACACTATCATCGAAGAAGGCCTTGTAAATGAGGAGTTTGTAAGAGACCACACAATCGGCATTGAGTATGTCAAAGAAGCTGTAAAAGACTATGCTCCAGAGGTCGTGGCTAAATATACAAGGCTAAATCCAGAGGATATCAGAGCGGCTGCTAGAATGTACGCTACCACAAAGCCAGCAGTCATCACTCACGGTATGGGCGTAACTCACTTCAACCACGGCGTTGGCGGAGTTTGCGATGTATCAAATTTATTCTTGATCACTGGTAACATCTGTGAACTTGGTTCAGGCGACTTACCACTAAGAGGCCAAGAGAATGTTCAAGGCTGCTGTGATATGGGCGTTTTGCCAAACATCTTCCCAAATCTTGGCTCAGTCACTGATCCAGAGCAAAGAGCTTGGTTTGAAAAAATGTGGCACCTAGAACCTGGATTCTTGAGCTCAAAAATAGGCGTTCACAAAACCGAAGTGCCTGATGCGATCCTTGATGGCAAAGTGCATTTCTTTTGGACTATCGGCGAAAATCCAGTCATCTCTGAGCCAAATACAAACCACTTCTTAAAAGGTATCGCTCATGTTGATTTCTACGTCGTGCAAGATCTATTTTTAACCGAGACTTCACTAAAAGCTGACGTCATACTTCCAGGCGTTGCAAGTAGCGAGAAAGAAGGACTTTATACAAACGCAGAGCGCCGCGTACAGCACAATGAAGCAGTCATCACACCTCCAGGAGATGCTAGACAAGACTGGTGGATCGTTTGTGAGATCGCACGTCGTTTAGGTGCAACAGAGGGATTTAACTTCAACTCACCAGAAGAAATTTGGGAAGAAGTTAGAAAATGCGACCCAAGACGATATGGCGGTATGAGTTATTACCGTATCAAAAAGTATCACGGACTTCACTGGCCATGTCCAAATGAAGATGACATGGGCGGTCAAAGCCTCTATCTTGATAAGAAATTTTTCACACCTGATGGCAAAGGTCGTTTTGTGCCATGCCTCTTTGTGGATAAAGCCGATAAGATCGAAAGTGCAAAACTTGAATTTGCTAAGAAGATGAATATGTCGCCTGAGTACCCTATCATGGCTGGCTCAGTCGATGAAAAGACTGATGATGAATATCCAATACAACTTCTAACCACTAGGAAGGTTTATCAATACACCGTTGGCACTATGACAAGACGCTCACGAGCGATCGAAGAAGGCGGAGATAGCATCGGACCTATCGCAGAGATGAATCCAACACTTGCAGCAAGATATGGCTTAAAACAAGGCGACTTCATCAAAGCATGGAGTAGATACGGCTACATCGTCGTAAAAGCTGAAGTAACAGACATCGTGCCTGATGGCATCATCCAGATGACTTTCCACTACTGGGAGAGCTCTTGCAATGAGCTAACAAGCAGCGGTTGGGACTACATCAGTAAGACTCCGACATTTAAAGCAGCTATTCAGATCAAAAAGATCGATGAAGAAGAATTTTTACGAGTTCGCGAACTAAAACGCATAAAATTCCAAACTTCAAAGATCATCTACGATGACTTCCACCACCACGGAAATGCAGCGATAAATGAGTAAATTTAGCGGGGTAACTCCCGCTAAATTTCTTTACTACCAAATTTCATAATCCAAAAATTTTGATATTGCGAAGCCAAAAAATCTAAATTTTAAATTCACTGTCTATGGTTAAGTTTTATATTAAATACAAAAGCAGATATTTTTAAATTTATTTAAACGCCAAAAAACTCATAAAATTTCCCCATTTAAATGTGCTCTCGACTCGCTTAAAGCCAGCATTTATGGCTAAGTTTCTATTTTCTTCTTCGGTGTATGGCACCAGCACATTTTCAAGCGCCTCTCTTTTTTGGGCGATCTCATAGCGTGAGTAGCCTTGTGCCTGCTTGTAGTCTTCATAAATTTCTATGACGCTTTTAGTAAGTTTTTTATCTTCAAAGATGATCTTTTCACTAAATAAAAAAACTCCATTTTCATTTAGTCCGTTATAAATTTTTTGCACTAGATCGGCCCTTTTTGGTGGTCTTATAAACTGCAAAGTATAGTTTGCCAAAACTGCGTCAAAGCCCACTAACTCACACTTTAAAATATCATCAAGCAAAAATTTTATCTTTGCTCCATAAGCTTTTGCCTTATTTTTGGCATTTGCTAGCATCGCCTCAGAGTTATCCACGCCACTTAGCACGAGATCGTTTCTAAGATTATTTAGTAAAAGTAAGCTATTTGCCGTCGAGCAGCCAAGGTCGCATACGCTTGCATCTTTTGGCAAAATTTTAGCAAGTAGTTTTGCATTTAGATTTGAGCTCACATCGTAAAACGGCACCGAGCGCGAGATCATATCATCAAAAACACTCGCCACAAAGTCATCAAACTCAAACTGCTTGCTTATAGGCTCTTTAAAAATTTCATCTCTCATATGCCAGCTCCGTATCCATCAAAGTATCTCATTGTCTCGTTACCAAAAAGATCGCACACTCCAACGCAAGCTCTAGCTGCGTTTATATCGTATTTGATCTGTTCTTTTAGCTCTTCAAGTGTGTTAAATTTTTTATTATCTCTTAGACGTTTTATAAAACAAACCGCGACATGCCTCGTCACTTTTGGCGCGACCTCGTCTAATATGTGCGTCTCAACGCTAAAATTTCCGTCCGTGCTAAGCCTATTGCCTATAAATGTGACCGAGCCATAGGTGTATGAGCCCATCCTCGTTCTTGTCGCATAGACGCCCTCACGTGGCAAGAGATAGCTTTTTATATCTAAATTTAGCGTAGCGACAAGCTCTTTTGCGCCGATGCCCTGCCCTTTTATCACGTTGCCCTCGATCGAGTACTCCCTGCCTATTAGCCTGTTTGCCTCATCGATGTTACCTTGACGTATCAACTCTCTAATGGAGGAGCTATGCACGCCCATGCCGTCATAACAAACCTCATCAACGACGACCACCTCACCATCAAAAATTCTTTTTAGATCGTGCTTGTCCCACGCTCTGTTTCTGCCAAATCTAAAATCAAACCCAACAACGATCTTTTTTAAATTTTTAAAATCTCGCTTTAAAAGCTCGATAAATTCCTCGCCGCTAAGCCCCTTTATACTCTCAAAATCATACAAGAAGCAAGGATAGTTTGAGTACTCAGCTCGCTTTAGCTTCGGCGTGATGTTGGCTTTGTTTTTGTCGATGACAACAAGTCCGCCAAACTCGCCTAGCTGCTTTAAAAGCTGCTTGTGCCCCCTGTGTACGCCGTCAAAGTGCCCTATCGCAACGGCAGTAATGTTATCTTTTGTTAAAAGCGTAGAAAAACTCGGCATTTCCTTCCTTTCCCTTGACCTCGCACTCTTTGCAAGCTATCAGTTCAAATTTCAAACCACTTGCTAGCACTTCAAAGCGCTTCATAGCTAAATTTACAGCCTTAGCGTCGGCGACAACGCCTTTTTTATTGCGTTTTACGCCAACACCCACTTCAAACTGTGGCTTAAAAAGCGTGATAATGAGCGAATCCCTGCTTACTAGCTCACAAATAGCTGGTAAAATTTCAGCCAAAGAGATAAAGCTCACGTCACAGGTTATGAGATCAAATTTACTTTGATTTTGCTTCGCAAACTCCCTGACGTCAGTTTTTTCATAAATTTTCACTCGTTCGTCGTTTCTTAGGCTGGCGTCTAGCTGATCAGTGCCAACATCGACGCCAGTCACACTTTTTACACCACGCTCAAGTAAAATTTGCATAAAGCCGCCAGTTGAGCTACCGATATCAAGTGCGTTTTTGCCAGCTAGATCAAATTTCATTGCTTCCAAAAAGCTTTTTAGCTTAAGCGCGCCTCGCCCAACGTAAATTTCATCAAGCAGTGAAATTTTAGCCTCGCTAACTTCGCTTGAAACCTTGGTGCAAATTTCGCCATTTGTTAGCACCTTGCCAGATTTAATGAGCTCGCTCGCCTTGTTTCTACTGATATTTAAAACGCTTGCGACGTAGTTATCAAACCTCAAGTTTTAGCCTCTCATATTCGCTCTCGTCGATCACTCGCACGCCTAGCTCATTTGCCTTTTCTAGCTTGCTGCCAGCCTCCTCGCCAGCTAGCACGAAGTCCGTTTTTTTAGAGACTGAGCCAGAAACCTTTGCGCCAAAACTCTCAAGCTCTGCCTTTATCTCGTCCCTTGGGCGACTTAGCGTGCCAGTTAGCACCACCGTTTTGCCACTTAGCGCGTTTGAGATGCTTTGTACCTGCGTCATGCTTGGCTGCACGATCTGGCTTAGGGCTAAAATTTCCGCTCTATTTACCTCGGCAAAGTCGATTAAACTATTTGCCATCTCCGCACCAAAGCCCTCAAGTGAGATTAGCTCTTCAAAGCTAGCATCAAGCCAGCCTAACCCAAAGCTACTTGTAAGCTTCTTTGCCGCCACCTCGCCGATATGCTCGCAGCCAAGGCCCGTGATAAAGCGAGATAGCTCCGCACCTTTGCTAGCCTCAATGGCATTTAAAAGGTTATTTACCTTTTTCTCTTTAAAGCCCTCAAGCGAGATTAGATCATCAAATTTAAGGCCGTAGATGTCCTTTATGCAAGCAATCAGCCCCTTATCAAATAGCAAATTTACGATCGCATCGCCAAGTCCGTCTATGTTTAGGCATTTTTTCGATGCGTAGTGGATAATAGAGCCCACCACTCTTGCTCTGCAGCTTAAATTTTGACACTTTACAAAGACCCCCTCATCAAGCAGGTGCGAGCCACAAACTGGGCAAAATTTAGGCCTATCAATCGCTTGCTCACTGCCATCTCGCCTATCTTTATAGACCTTTGTGATCTTTGGTATGACATCTCCTGAGCGGATGATGCCGATATAGTCGTTTTTCATAACGCCAAGGCGCTCGATCTCGTCGAAGTTATGAAGGGTGGCTGATTTTACATTTGCGCCGTCTATATTTACCTCATCAAGCACGCCAACAGGTGTCACCACGCCGCTTCTGCCAACTTGAAGTGCTACGTCTCTTAGCCTTGTGACCTTCTCAATGGCTGGAAATTTAAACGCCACCATAAATTTTGGAAATTTAACCGTGTAGCCTAGCTCTTCACAGCGTGCAAGGTCATTTACTCGTATCACCATGCCATCCATCATCACGCTCTTTGCCTCACGGCTGGCTAGTAGCTCGTTATACGCAGCCTCAAGCTCATCTTTTTTTAAAATTTTAAAAAATTCGTCCCTCTCAAAGCCAAGATCTCGCACAAATTTCATCACCTCGCTGTGATCTTTTAGCCCAAGACTCTGCTCGCCCACGCCCCAAGGTATGAAAAGCAGCTTTCTTTTTGCAGTAACCGCGCTATCAAGCTGTCTAAGGCTTCCAGCGGCTGCGTTTCTAGGGTTTGAAAGTGGCGCCTCGCCCTCTTTTGCGCGCTCTGCGTTTAGTAGCTCAAAGTCATCTTTTCTTATGACGACTTCGCCACGAATTTCAATGAGCCCTTTGTAGTTAATGCTCTTTAAAACAGAATTTATCGTCCTTGCATTTTGCGTCACGTCCTCGCCTATAACGCCGTCGCCTCTTGTGATCGCCCTAACTAAAACGCCATTTTCATAGAGTAAATTTAGGCTCGCTCCGTCAAATTTTGGCTCAGCGACAAAAGTCAAATTCTCTTTATCGCCACGCTTTAGCCACGCATCAAGCTCGCCAAGGCTAAAGATATCCTCCATGCTCCACATGCGCTTTATGTGGCTTGCCTTGCTAAAGCCCTCTTTTACGCCTCCGCCCACTCGTTTTGTCGGCGAAAATAGCGAAATTTCACTTGGGTTTGTCTGTTCATAATCAAGCACCGCATGATATAGCGCGTCATACTCCTCGTCGCTTGCAAGTGGCTCGTCCTCGTCGTAGTAGGCCTTTGCCCACGCATTTAGCGTATCTACTGCTTTTTTATACTCTTGTTTTGTCATTTTTGCTCCAAATTTACACCGCATTTTATCTTAAACATACTTTATAAATGATCCAAATTTAGCTCTCTCGCGTCACATAAATGGACATTTTTATAGACCTTTGCTATCTCGTCCCTCGCCCTCATCAGCGCAAAGCCAAGTAAATTTTGCCCTCGCCACTTCATAGGATTTTGCGCACTTTCATCGCTTGCACTCATACCTATGCCCCAAATTTTATCAACTGGGCTTGCCTCGACTAAAATTTTGCTCCCAGTTTGGAGCAGAAAGTCTCGCAAAGGGGCATTTTGGCTAAATTTTAGATAGCTAGCATTTAGCACGACGCCAAATTTGATCTCATCCCAGACCTTAGCGTCAAAGCCTCGCACCTGCCTGCCAAGTGCCTTCATCTGCGCTGGATCTTTGGCGGATAAAATTTCCTCCAAAGCCTCTTTATCACCAAAGCATTCAGCCTTTTTAGCCTTACACTCTACCAAAGCGTGGCTTGCTTCATCGCCTCATGCATATCAAAAAGCTGTTTGTGCTCGGCCACATCGTGCGTCCTAATAATCTGAGCGCCGTTTTCGAAGGCCTTTAGATGCAGGTAAAGTGAGCCTGGTAAGCGCTCTTTGACATCGCTTTTGTAGTAGTGATTTATGACTGATTTGCGGCTAGCACCAACTAGCAACGGGCAGTCAAATTTTAAAAAATGCTCCAAATGCTTAATAAGCAATAAATTTTGCTCAGCCGTCTTGCCAAAGCCAATACCCACATCAAGCACTATTTTTTTGGCGCCAAGCTCCTTTGCTAGGACTATCTTTTGCTCAAAAAAGTCTGCTATCTCGCCGATTAAGTCGTTATATTTTGGTGCGACTTGCATAGTCGCAGGATCGCCTTGCATATGCATCATGCAAAACTCAGCGTCATATCGCGCCGCAAGCGTGGCAAGTGAGGCGTTTGCCGTGATGTCATTTATCATTTTAAAGCCGTAATTTAGAGCAAATTCAAGGCAATAAGGATCAAAGCTATCAAGGCTAAATTTTGCCTTTTCATGTAAATTTAGCTTGTAAATTTCCTCCACGATATCTTTTATGCGCCTAAATTCCTCTTCGCGACCGCAGTACTCGCTCCCAGGCCTTGAACTAACGCCACCAAGGTCGATATAGTCTGCACCTGCTTCGATCATGTATTCTATTTTTGAGATACCATTTTGCGTATTTATGCGGCTTTGTTCGTTGAAGCTATCTGTGTTTATATTTGCAACGCCCATTATAAGAGGCTTTGTTGGCTTTATAAATTTTGTCTCTAAAAAGGCTGCTAAATTTTTAAGTCCAAAGTCTTGCAACTTCTCCTTTTTAGCTAGCTGCCTAAGCTGCGCATTTGTCGCCATTAGTAAGGCTTTATTTAGACTCTGCTTGCCCAAAATCGTATCTTTATGCGTCACAAGCTCAGCTCCAACGCTTAGAGCATCTTGCTTTAGAATATTTGCCGCTGGGGTTTTTATCTCATCTATAAATATAAAATTTATCTCACTCTTTTCATGCATGAGCTTCGCACCAGCAGGACTTGGCGAGATAGCTTTGCAAATTTCATCAAAGTCGCTTTTGTTATCTATCTTATAAAATTTCAACGTCGTCCTTTTTGAAATATAGTAAGCAGTAGTGGCGTTAGCACGGCGTGAGACTTGGCATTTAGATCTGCTAGCTTTATAAGCGAGAAAAAATAATCCATCTCATCGCCGCTAAATTTATACCCGCTATCAACCGCTTTTGTCACGATAACGCCAACAAGCTCTTTTAACTCGTTTTTGCCAAATTTCTGAGCTTGCTCATCTGCGATCTTTTGATCGATAAAACTTGTTAGCTCTTTTAGACTAAGTGTTTTTAAATTTAGATCAAGGGTTATTTTTGGTTTTTTTGTGAGATTATTTTCTATGAGCATTCTTGATCTAATCGTTGGTAGAAGTAAATTTTTACTCTGCGTTGCTATTATAAATTTGATATTTCTTGGAGGCTCTTCGATGATCTTTAAAAGTGCATTTTGAGCCTCTGTCCTAAAAGAATTAGCATTTATTACTAAAATTTTTTCATCTTTTTCAGCAATGTAAGCTTCTGCGATGACCTCCTTTGCACTTTCTAGCAAAAAATCATCGCTTATAAAAAATCTTAAATTATTTATGCCAAACTCGCTTTCAAGCTTGGCTTTTAAATTTTCAAAATCGCTTGTAACGACGATTTTATTAAGCATTTAGAGTATCACCTTAGCAAAAAGCGCTGCATCAATGCTTTTATCAAAAATTTTGCAAAGGCTTATTAGTTTAACATCTAAATTTTCATCGCTCGAGCTAAGAGTAAAGCTGTTTTGCGCCTGCTCGTCAAATAGCCACATATAACTATCCTCATCACTTTTGGCTAAATTCGCATATTTATCAAGGCTCTTTCCGATATAAAAAAACAAGTAACCGTTTGGAAAAGCAAGACTTAGCATATCTTTTAGAAGTTGCTTTTGCTCATTTGTCTCTATCTCATCAAGTGATGGATAAAGCGATCTCAGGCTAAAAAATGGCAAAAATGGCCTTATGCTTTTTGAATGGTTCATCTTTTTTAAAAGATAAGTTTCAAACCATCTTCGTTCTTCATCGCTTATAGTTATAAAAGCCCTTCCTTCAAGTAAAAATTTAAGCCTAGATGCGAGCAAAGGCGTCCATTCAACACGCCTTTCCTCCATCCAGCTCATCAAAGGACCTTCGTCCCTAATAGCTTTTAACGTCCACTGAATAAAATCTTGCATTATTTATCTAGCTTATAGGCATCATGAAGTACGCGAACCGCTAGCTCACCATATTTTTGATCAACGATCATTGAAATTTTTATCTCGCTTGTTGAGATCATTTGGATATTTATGCCCTCTTTTGCAAGCGTTTCAAATGCCAAACATGCTACGCCACTATGGCTCTTCATGCCGACGCCAATAACTGAAACTTTCACGATCGCATCATCAAATTCTATATGTTTTGCAGCTGAGAGCTTTTGCATAGTCTCTTTTGCTAGTTCAAGCTCATTTTGTGGCACTGTAAAGCCTAAATTTGTAGTGCCGTCATGTCCTACGTTTTGGATTATCATATCTACGTTTATATTTTCATGAGCTAAAGCTGTAAAAATTTCTGCTGCAATGCCAGGCTTATCAACTACGCCCCTTAGTGTTACTCTTGCTTGATTTTTATCTAGTGCTATTCCGCTTACTAAAACTGCTTCCATATTGTCATCTTCCTTTGCTATTAATGTGCCTTCGTTGTGATTAAAGCTACTTCTTGTAATGAGTTTTACATTTAGTTTTTTTGCTAGCTCGACTGAGCGATTTTGTAGTACCTTTGCACCAGCAGAAGCGAGCTCTAGCATCTCATCATAGCTTATTTGCTCTAGTTTTTTTGCCTTTTTTTCTATCCTTGGATCAGTCGTATAAACGCCATCAACATCGGTAAAAATTTCGCATAGATCAGCATCAAGTGCCCCTGCTAATGCAACTGCACTAAGATCACTGCCGCCTCTACCAAGGGTTGTGATATTACCTTTTTCATCTATACCTTGAAAGCCAGCTACAACTACGATTTTGCCAGCTTTTAGCTCGGCTTTTAGCCTAGCAGTCTCTATCCTTTCGATCCTTGCTTTTGTATGAATATCATCAGTAATAATGCCTGCCATCGCACCTGTCATACCTACACACGCATAGCCTTTTGCATTAAGTGCGATCGTTAAAAGCGCGGTCGTTACTTGCTCTCCAGAGCTTAAAAGCATATCAGTGGCGACGCCATCTGGGTGTTTTGAAAAATACTCACTATATTCAACCAATTGATTTGTAACTCCGCTCATCGCAGAAACTACCACAACTACGTCTGCACCGCTATTTTTTGTCTCAATGACTCTATTTGCCACAGCTTCGATGCGTTCAAGTGTTCCTACGCTAGTTCCGCCAAATTTTTGAACGATCAACATCAAAAATATCCTTTCTCTTTAAAATAACTCAAAACCTTTTCATAAATAGGCTTTTTAAAGTGATTTATTCCCTCTAAACTTCTACCAAAATCTACAAATTTATACTCGCTAAACTCGGGATGCTCTGTCTTTAAATTTATGCTGGCTCCATTTTTAAGTCTAACCAAAAAATATTTTTGTGTCTGTCCATCAAATGGATAAAATTTCTTTGCCGCGTTTGCTGGAAAGTCGTAGCTTAGCCACTGCGGATACTCATCTAAGATATCGATTTTATCAGTTCCGATCTCTTCTTTAAGCTCCCTTTTTAAAGCCTGCTTTGGACTCTCACCTTCGTCTATTCCGCCTTGAGGAAACTGCCAAATATCATCCATATCCACCCTTTTTGCGACTAAAATTTCACATTTAAATGGATACAAGCTAGACAAAATAACAGCTGCCACATTTGGTCTGTATTTTTTTTGCATGATTTTTCCAAAAATTTTATTTGGGATAATAACTAAAAAGAGTTAAGAGATAGATAAATAAGACTACTTTTTACGCCGTTTGTAGTAAATCACACAGCCGCTAAAAAGTAGCACGCCAACTCCACAAGAAGCCATAAAAAAGATAAATTTTCCGGCCTCTCCGAATGTATATCCAGCGTGCAAATCAAGCATAAATTTATAAATTTCAAAAGATTTTGGCATGGTGTTTTTTAAAATTTCTCCACTTGCCGTATCGACTACAAGCCTAACGCCGTCACTCTCACTAGCACCTTTTGGCAAGTAAAAGATCATAAATTTTACGCCATCTTTATTGAGAATAAAATTTAAAGCGTCAAACTCATTTCCAAATTTTAAAGTAAAAATTTCATAAGCTTTTTGAAGATTTTCTACCTTTTGCTCATCACTTAAGCTAAAGCCATTTTTGCTAGTAAAATTTGGCTTTTTAAAGACCTTTTGCTCGCCATAAATTTGATTTACAAAAAGAGCAAATTTCTCATAAGAAAAGTATAGACCGCTAACACAGATAATAAGCAAAATGGCTCCCAAATAAAGCCCTAAAAATCCATGCAGCGAATATAAAAATGCAAATTTCTTTGCCTTTAGATTTAGCTTAAAGGCGCTAATAAATTTACTTCTAAATCTCCAAAATTGTATAAAGGCTCCAGTTAATAAAATCACAAGTAACGCAAGCGTCGAAATCGCCACTATCTCGCTTGCGAATTTAGATAAATTTTCATTTTTAAATAGAGCTAGTCCTAGATTTTTATGTAAATTTAAAGCTAGTCCTATAAATTTTTCCACGCTATTTTCAGAGACTACTTCGCCCGTATATGGATCTATAAAGAACGACTTAAACTCGCCATTCTCGCTTGTGCCACTTACTACATAAGCTCTATTTGCCTCGCCTTTTATCTTTATATAACTAAGGTTAAAATTTGGCATGGTCTTGCTAAAGACCTTTAAAATTTCATCTATTTTTAAAGCACTTTTATTAGTTGCTATGTCTATCTCATCTTTGCTAAAAGCTTCAATTATCTCATCGTGATACGAAATAATCGCTCCACTAATTGAAATTATCAAAAGTGGCAAAGCAAAGATAAGAGCTAAAATTAAGTGAAATTTCCGCCAAATTTTAAACATTTTAAAACTTCAAATTAAAGCCAAGCTCGATCTTTTGTCCATCGACTATCAAAACATCATATCTGCCTGATCTTGTCGTAAAAAACTCGTTAAAGAGATTATAAACGCTTAAGTTTAGGCTGAAATTTTTAGTTATATTGTAGTTTATGCCAAGGTCTGCGATAACGTAAGCTCTCATATCATCAGCATAACTAAATGAGTTTTTAGTTCTACCATAATAATTTATCTGTGACCAGAAATTTAGCCATCTATTTAGCTCGTAGTTCGCTCCAAATTTAAATGTATGAAGCGGATAGTTGTTTAAGCTTTTGCCAACTTCTGATCCATCTTTTTGTTTTGATTTTGTATAAACATAGCTTTGATTTAGTCTAAGAGCATTTGTTACCTGCCACTCATTTGTTAACTCAACTCCGTAAATTTCAGCTTTACCGATATTTATACTCTCCCAAATACCATTTGGATAAATTTTGCCTTTATGCCTGCAAACACTGCCTCTTGAGCAGATAGGCCTGTAACTTAACATATCTTTAAAACTTGTGTAAAAGCCAGTTAAAGACGTTTCAAAACCTTCATTATTATTATAAACGCCACCAAATTCATAACTTACGCTTGTCTCTGGCTTAAGAGCACTTCTTCCAAGCTGCGCTCCACGTCCTCCAGCAAATGTCAAAGCAAGATCTTGCGTGCGTTGCTTGATATCAGGTGTCGCATAACCTGTGCTAACTCCGCCTTTTAGGGCAAAAAAGTCATTTAAGTTATAGATGCCATAAATTCTTGGTGAAACGTGCGATCCATAGTTTTCATCGTAGTTATAACGAATACCAGTACTTAAGATAAAGTCTTTTATAAGGCGATAATCATCTTCAGCATAGACCGAATAATCATACCTTTTTACATTTGCCGCATCTGCTGTAGTAGCCTTTTCATCTAGCTTTTCTTTTTTAGCATTTAGTCCTAATGTAAAGGCGTTATTATCAGTAAAATATGAGCCTTTTGTATCAAAATTTAGAGTCTTTAGTGTCAAATTTTGTTGTGCTATCTCTTTTATCTTGCCATAAGATAAATAGCTTTGAAGCAAGATATTATCAAGCCTTGCTTCGTGGCTTAAATTTATCACATCGCCCTTTATCCTCTCACTAGCAACTGAGTTGGTACCAGTTGATAGTGTTTTGCCTTTAGTTCTTTTATATTTCACATCGCTTCTTGCAAGCTCAAGCGTAAGATCATTATTTTCATTTGGCTTTAAAAAGAGCTTCGCACCAAAATTTCTATCCTTTTGCTCTCTATTTGCGTAAGAAATTTTATCTTCTGATTTATTTAAATTTTTACCATAAACAGAAACACTTAAAACATCGTCAATTAGTCCAGAGTGCAAATAAAGGCTATTGTAAAACTCACCGCTTATATTTTTATTTCTAGCAAATTTATAGCTTGAGCCAAGATTTGCGCCAAATTCATTACTAAACTCATCTGTAATGATATTTATAACTCCGCCTAACGCGTCACTTCCATAAAGCGAGCTCATAGGTCCACGTATCACTTCGATACGGCTTATCGCACTTGCTGGCGGAATGAAACTATATGAGCCTCCAACGCTTCTAAGCCCTTTATAGGCGTTATCGCCTGGCACTGGCATGCCATTTACTAAAATTTTAGTAAATCTTGGAGAGAATCCACGTATAGAAATTCCTCGTCTATTTGCCGCTTCGGGAGTCGTTCCAAAAAGACTTGGGATATCTTTGGTCATACTCTCGATATCTTTATGATTTTTCTTTTCTAATGCCTCTTTGGTTATAACGCTAAGCGTTGCTGGTGCGTCTTTGATATTTTGCTCAAATCCTGTCGCACTAACTACTTTAACTTCTGGCAGAACCTTATCTTCATTTGCAAAAAGCGGTAAATTTATAAAAATTGCCGCACAAATAGAAATTTTTAATGCACTTTTCACAAAAACTCCTTATAAAAATTTAATGCGCATTTTACTAAAATTAAATAATCGTTATCAATATCATACGTAACGCTAAAGGGATTAAATTTAACGCTTGAGGGATAAAATGATAAATTTAGACAAAAAATATGGAACGAGCAAAATATCTCAAAAGGAAAAACAAGCAAGCGTAGAGTTTTTCAAACAAAGCAGTGGCATCAGCTATCTAAAAAGTGAAATTTTATGTAATGGCAGGATAAAAAGAGATCGTCACAAGTCTAAAAAATACCTATTTTTAATGTTTAATGAGGATAAAAACGATCTTTGCTTTAAGCTTGATAAAAAAGAGTATATCTTAAACAAAGATGAATTTTGCATTGGGCTTGTTAATGACGATTTTAAAGGTGTCTTTGAGTATCAAAATAAATTTTATAAGACTAAAACACTACTTTTTGACGAAAGTTACGCAAATAAGCTTGAGATATTTGCTGGACTTAGATTTAATGATAAATTTGAGCTTTTGAAATATAAAAAAGATTTAGCTCAAATTTGCGTTTTAAATGAGCTTGAAACGACAAATTTATATGAAGGCGCGATGAGAGAAATTTTTACCGAATCAAAAATTTTAGAGCTTATTTACAAAAGTAAAATACGAAAAGAGAGCGAATTTTCACTTAGCAGTGACGAAGAAAAGACTCTTTTAAAGGCTAAAACGATCTTATTAAGTCGCATGCAAAATCCTCCAAGCATCAAGGAGCTATCCCATCTTTGTGGCACAAATGACTTTTGGCTAAAGAAAAATTTTAAGCTATTTTTCAAAGATACGATCTACCAACTCTTAGCAAAAGAGCGCCTAAAGCTAGCTTTTACTCTTTTAGAGCAAAACGATATTAGCATAAAAGAAGCCGCAAATATCGTAGGTTATACAAATACTGCACATTTTGCAAAAATTTTTAAGATAAATTTTGGCTTTTTGCCAAGCAAACTCTTAAAGACCAAAAGCTACTTTTAAACTGCTATAAATGCCAAATTTCTTATAATCGCCAAAATTTAAAAAGAGAGAAATTTGCAAGTTTATATCCACGTACCATTTTGCGAAAGCAAATGTCCTTACTGTGCTTTTGGCTCAAGCGATGACGAATTTAACAAGGTTAGCGACTATTTTAAGGCGCTTTGCCTTGATCTAAATTTTCAGCTAAAAAGCCAAAATGTAAAAGAAATCTCAACCATCTTTTTTGGTGGCGGCACACCAAGTGCAGTAAATGCTAAATTTTATGATGAAATTTTTAGCATTTTAGCTCCTCTTTGCACACCAGAAGCCGAGATCACACTTGAAGCAAATCCAAATTCTGCAAATTTAGTCTGGCTAAAGCATGTTAAAAATTTAGGTGCAAATCGCATAAGCTTTGGTGCTCAAAGTTTTTTTGAAGATAAGCTTAAATTTCTTGGTCGCATTCACAGCAGAGAGCAAATTTTTAAAGCAGATGAAAATGCCAGGACAGCTGGCTTTAGCAATATAAATTTAGACCTCATCTATGACACCAAATTTGACACTAAAAAGCGTCTTTTGGCTGAGGTTGAAAATTTAAAAAGCCTTGCTATCACGCACCTAAGTGCTTACTCGCTCACTCTTGAAGAAAGCACCCCTTTTGCTGGTAAAAAAAGTTATAAAAAAGATAGCGACAGCCTGGCTAAATTTATGATAGAGCAAATTGAGCTTGCTGGCTTTAAGCAGTATGAAATTTCAAATTTCGGGCAAATTTGTAAGCACAATCTTGGCTACTGGCAGGGCAAAAACTACCTTGGCGTGGGTGCTTTTAGCGTAGGATTCGTGGACGGCACTAGATACTACGCCAAAAATAGCATAGATGCCTACATCTCACAGCCAACTTACAGAGAAAAAGAAATTTTAAACGAGAGCGAGCTAGTAAGAGAGCATATATTTTTAGGGCTTAGAAGCATAGTTGGCGTGGAGGCTGGACGCTTAAGTGAGGCTCAGAAAAAAAGGGCAAATTTTCTTGTAGAAAATGAAAAACTGCTCTTTAAAAATGGTAAATTTTACAATCCAAATTTCTTACTAAGCGACGAAATCGCACTCTTTATCGAGGGCTAAATTTATAAAATTTTGAGCAAAGTCAAGATAAAATACAAAGCTTAAATAAAATTTAATAGAGGCAAAAATGTTTGGAATGAGTTTTTCTGAAATCTTAGTTATCGCCATTATTGCAGTGTTAGTTTTAGGTCCTGACAAGCTGCCAAGCGCGATGGTTCAGATTGCAAAATTTCTAAAAATGTTTAAAAAAGGCATAAACGACGCAAAATCAACATTTGATCAAGAAATGAAGATAGCTGAGCTAAAAGAAGATGCCCAAAAATATAAAGAAAGCATAACTAAAAGTACGCAGAATGTGCGCAAAAAGCTTACTTTTGAAGAGCTTGACGAGATCAAGAAAAGCGCAAGCGACGTCACTGAAAGCATACAAAACGTCGTAAGCGACACCAAAAAAACGGTAGAAAATATACAAAATCCAACAAATTTAGTTAAAGATGCGATCTTAAACGATAAAAAAGAGGCGTAATGTTTGAAGAGCTAAGACCCCATTTAATCGAACTTAGAAAGAGACTTTTTATAAGCATAGTAAGCGTTTTTGTCTGTTTTGGCATCTGCTTTACGTTTTGGAACCCACTGCTTGCATGGATGAGCGAACCGCTAAAACAAGTCTTGCCAGCTGGCTCAAATATCATATTTACTCAAATTCAAGAGCCATTTTTTACAGCGATGAAAGTTGCATTTTTTGCTGGTGTCGTGATCGCGCTACCTATCATTTTTTGGCAGTTTTGGCTATTTGTCGCCCCTGGGCTTTATGACAATGAAAAAAAATATGTGATCCCATTTGTCATCTCAGCTTCATTTATGTTTGCGTGCGGGGCGGCGTTTTGTTACTACGTGGTGATTCCACTTGGCTTTGCATTTTTGGTAAATTTTGGTGGCCAACTCTTTACGGCTTTACCAAGCATTGGCGAGTATGTTGGCTTTTTTGCAAAACTACTAATTGGCTTTGGAATTTCATTTGAGCTACCAGTAATTACATTTTTCTTAGCAAAGATCGGACTTGTCGATGACAAGATGCTAAAAGATTACTTCAGATACGCTGTTGTTATTATCTTTATCTTTGCAGCCATAGTGACACCTCCTGATGTGATAAGTCAAGTCTTAATGGCGCTACCACTCATCGGACTTTATGGAATTTCAATAATCGTCGCCAAAAGAGCTAACAAGAGCGACGATGAAGACGAAAAAGAAGAACAAGACAGCGACGTAGCAAGCGATGAATAATATAAACGACGTCTCAAGTTATGATTATTTTTTGCCAGAAGAGCTCATCGCAAAAGAGCCAGTTTTGCCAAAAGAAGAGGCAAGATTGCTCGTCTATTTTAAAAATACAAAAGAGATAAAACACTACAAATTTAAAGATCTCTCTAGTCTTATTCCAGACGATGCTGCAGTTATTTTTAATAATACAAAAGTTATTAAAGCTCGCATTTTAGGACAAAAAGAGAGCGGCGGGGCTTGCGAAGTGATGCTAAACCAGCCCATAGGCGAAAATAAATTTAGCGTCTATATAAGAGGCAAAGTAAGTGCTGGTAGCGTTTTAAATTTTCCTGATAACCTAAAAGTAAATGTGCTTGAGCTAAATGATGATGGCACAAGAGTGGTAAATTTTACGCAAAATGGCGTTTTGCTTGATAATGTTCACCTTTTTAGTGAGCTTGAAAAGATTGGTCACGTCCCGCTTCCACCATACATTAAAAGAGCTGATACAAAGGATGACGAGAGCTGGTATCAGAGCATATTTGCCAAAAACATTGGTGCAGTAGCTGCCCCTACTGCAAGCTTGCACTTTAGCGAGCAGATGCTAGAGCAGATAAAAGCAAAGCACGAAGTCGCCTACATTACACTTCATGTTGGCGCTGGGACATTTAAAGGTGTGGAGTGCCAAAATATAAATGACCACAAAATGCACTCAGAATTTTACGAGCTAAGCGAGCAAGCTCAAGAGATTATAAATTCTAATAAACCAATCCTTGGCGTTGGTACGACAGTTACTAGATGTGTTGAAGAATTTGCAAGGAGCAAGCAAGTAAGCGGCTTTTGTAAGCTATTTTTAAACCTAAATAATAAACCAATTAGACAAAACTACCTTCTTACAAATTTTCATCTACCAAAATCAACTCTAATAATGCTAGTTACCAGCTTCATAGGACTTGAAGAGACGATGAGAATTTATAAAACGGCAGTTGATGAAAAGTATAGATTTTACTCATACGGCGACGGGATGTTGATAATATGAAAGATAAACCTATCGATATCATAAATAGAATGGAAATTTTTCTTAGCGCCATATACCAAGACGCACAGGACACTAAAAATTCCATCATTTTTAGCTACGATCCAAGCTATCCAAGGTTTTTAAAATTTGATGCTACAAATCTCATAAAAACACTTGAAAATATTTGCAAATTTTTCCTTTATTCTACCGAATATGCAGACATTTACATTCTCTTTCAACTTAAAAATTATAGTCCCAAATCTGTACATTTTGACATTAAGATAAAATCTAGCCATAGCGTAATGAGACCAAGTCATTACTATCTCAGCAAGATAAATGACTATCTAAAAAAAGCAAATGAATCTATGATCTCTCATAATGATGGAGAATTTTTAATATCTTTTAGCGCGGCACTAACAGGCGATAGAGCTATCCAAAGACAAATAAATATCAAAAATCAAACAAATACAAATATCTTAGTCGCTTGCGATGACGATGCTTTGTTTGACACTATTAGTGCTCAGATAAATTTTTTAGGTCTAAAAGTTATCGGTAAAAACGACCTTAGCAATCTAATGAGACATATAAAAGATTCTATTTTTACCCCGTTTGTTATTTTTATCGATAGTAAAATTTTAAAAAATGAAGCGATGCTAGAAGATATACTTGAGTTTAAAAATATTAAAAATTTTCGTATTGTAGCCATTTGCAAAAACGATGAGTCAGCTAACGATCTGCCAAATCATGTCACAGTATTAAAGCAGCCTTTTAGCACAGATAGCTTTCAGCTAGCTTTTAAAAATTCGCTTGAGAAATAGACCGATTTTTACTTTTTAATTTATCCTAAGATATCTTTTTAAAATAATAGTGGCCGAAATGCTATCCAGTCTACCATCTCGTCTTGTATTGGTGTAAATTTCACTAGCTTCGCTGCTGCTAAAGGCTTCATCTTGATAGACAATATTTGCCTTTACATCAAGAAGTGAGACAAAATGCTCGATGCGTCTTCTCATCTCATCTTCGCTACTACCACCGATTGGTACGCCCACTACCAGCGTATCTGGGGCATATTCATTTACCTTTTGACTCACATCTCTTGCGGCTTGGTTTCTATTTTTTCTAAGCACTGGCTCAAGCGGCGTCACGATCTCGCCAAAACCAAAGGCAAGTCCTATTCGCTTTAGCCCAACATCGATCGCCATAAATTTCTCTCTCATAGCAAGCTCTTTACTCTTAGATTTGAAATTTCAACCAACCCTTCAAGCTCGTACTCATAGATGATATCGCCAAATTTTGCCAAAACTTCATCAAGACTTACGCCATTTTCACAAAATTCTAAAATCTCGTCACTAGTCTTTTCTTGCTCTTTTATCTCGCCAAAAAGTGAAGCAAATTTATGATAGTCATCAATAAGCTCGGCTTTTTTATTTGCAAGCAAAAAATTTGTCCCATCGCTTTCACCCATGCGCTGTGGCAGTACATAAACTGGAATTTTAAGCTCATTTGCAAGCCTTGCACTTTGCATAGAGCCACTTTTAAGATCAGCTTGCGCGACGACTAGAGCTTCACAAAGCCCCACAACTATGCGGTTTCGCTCCAAAAATCTATAAGCAAGTGGTGGCTCGCCTTCGTCATACTCACTAAGAGCCAAGGCTTTGGTGTAAATTTCATTTATCGCCGCTTTATTTTGGCTTGGATAGATGGTGTCAAGTCCGCTCGCAAAGATGCCAATCGTTCGTGGCATAGCAGCTTTATGAGCTGCGATATCAACGCCGATTGCTCCACCACTTACCACACAGACATTTGCACTTTTTAGTGCTGCGCAAAGTGCTGTGACGCACTCTTTTGTATAAACACTTGCCTTTCTTGAGCCAACAACTGCGATCTTTGGCAAAGATAAAAGTGAAGTATCTCCGATAAAATTTAGCTGTTTTGGTGGATTTTTTAGTCTATTTAACGGCTCTGGGATAAAGTCAAGTCTCATAAAACATCTTTTAAATAAACCACATCAACATCTTTTAAAAGATTATTTTTGCTCTCTTTTATCACTGAGATTGTATTTTTCTTTGGATGCCCAATGGCGATCGCGTAGCCTCTTTTTTTAGCCAAATTTACAGCAGCCACAAGCTCACGCCTAACAGCACTAGCCGATGGATCGTCGTCTAAAAATATATCCCTTGAAATGTATGGCTGATTATGTTTTTTTGCAGCTCTTGCTACTGCGGTTTGAGCGATAGTTTTACTATCAACAAAGACAAAACCCTGCTCTATCAGCGCCCTATAAGCCTTATCCATAGCGTCAAAATCGCTTGTGAAGCGCGATCCTGTGTGGTTGTTTGTGTATTTTGCACGTGGGAAGTCTTTGCGTATCTTTTTTATCTTTTCATGCATGCTCTCAAAACTCTCGTTGATCGTGAGAGTGCCTATCTCTGGACTATCAAAGTGTTTTGCTTGCATCGGAAGATGTATCATGTAAAACTCAAATGTTCTTGCGATATTTGGCGTATCTGGATGAGTCTTTGTCGCTGGAAAAATAGACGGCGTGATTTTTAAGCCAAGCGACTTTATCATACTTGCATGTTCAAATGTCGCCACATCGTCTATTATGATGACGAGCTTTGCGCGTCCTTTTATGCTGGCATTTGGCGTAAAAGGTACCGCTTCAAAGCTATCTTTTTTTATATTTTTTTCTTCGTATTTTGTTTTTTCTATCTTTTTGGTAGTTAAATTTTCAGCTTTTTTAGCTGGCTCGACTTTTGTGTTCTCGCTTTTAAATTTCTCTTTTTTTTCTATTTCAGCGCTTTTATTTTGATCGACTTTTGCTTCAAAATTTTGAGGTTTTAACTCGGTTTTTTGTTCGGTTTTTGAGCTATAAAATGGCTCTATCTTTTGTTCATTTTCTATTACACTAGGCTCTGTGTTTTTATAACTTGCAAGTAAATTTTTAGTATCGTTTTGCTCTTTTTTTATCTCTTCTTTTTTGGCTTCACTCTTTACTTCAGCTATCTTTTTTTGCTCTTTTGGCTCAACTTTTGAATTTAAAGCAAGCTCACTTTTATGCTTAGGATCAGTAAAAATTTTACTTAAATTTTCATCTTCATCAAATTTTAGAGGGTATTTTCTCTTTTCGTACTCTTGTTTTTTCTCTTTACTGGCAACCTTTGGCTCAGCTTTTTTAGAAATTTGCTTCTCTATCTTTGGCTCATTTGCTTTGCTTATCTGTTCTGCACCATTATTTTTTATACTAATGGCTACGCTAAGTGCTATTATCAAAATAGCTGCGATAATGCCGATACCAAGATAGGTTTTATTGTGAGAGCGACCTGCACTATTTTTTGTGGGTCGCTTCTTTGCAGTCTTTTTTTCGCTCAAGGCTTAGTTTTTATTTTGATCTATAAGTTTGCCGTTAGTTATCCAAGGCATCATCGCGCGAAGTTTTTTGCCAGTTTGATTTAGCAAACTTCTCTCAGCTATACCGCGCTCAGCGTTCATTCTAACATATCCTGCTTTTCTCTCTAGGATGAAGTCTTTTGCAAATTTGCCATTTTGAATCTCTTTTAAAACTTCTTTCATAGCTTTTCTGCTCTCTTCGCCAACCACTCTTACACCGCTTACGTAATCACCGTATTCAGCGGTATTTGAGATAGAATAACGCATATCGGCCATACCACCTTGATACATCAAATCAACGATTAGTTTTAGCTCATGCAAGCATTCAAAATACGCCATCTCAGGCTCATAACCAGCCTCTACAAGCGTATCAAAACCAGCATTTACTAGCGCGCAAAGACCGCCACAAAGAACAGCTTGCTCACCAAATAAATCTGTTTCAGTTTCATCTTTAAATGTTGTCTCAATGATGCCAGTTCTACCGCCACCTATGCCGCAAGCATAGCTTAGAGCGATCTCTTTTGCCTTTCCACTTGCATTTTGCTCAACAGCGATAAGATCAGGTATGCCACCACCTCTTACAAATTCGCTTCTAACTGTGTGACCTGGAGCTTTTGGAGCGATCATAATGACATCTATATTTGCTGGAGCTTTTATCTGGCCAAAATGAACATTAAAACCATGTCCAAACGCGATAGCAGCGTGATCTTTTAAATTTGGCTCGATCTCATTTTTATAAATTTCTGCTTGAAGCTCATCTGGAGTTAAAATCATAACCACATCAGCGCCTTTTGTAGCTTCACTTACGGTTTTTACCTCAAAGCCTTTTGCTTCAGCTTTTGCCCAGCTTTTGCCACCTTTTGAAAGGCCAATTACAACGCTTACACCGTTATCTCTTAAATTTTCAGCATGTGCATGACCTTGTGAACCAAAGCCGATGATTGCTACTTTTTTACTTTGAATAAGGCTTAAATCGCAGTCTTTATCATAATAAACATTTATAGCCATTGTTACTCCTATTATTAAAATTTGGCAAAATTATAACTTTAGCCAGCAAAAATTCGGCTGAAATATACAGAAACTCTTTTTAAGTTTTATGATAATTTATTTTGATAAAATACGCTGAAATTTCAAAAAAAGAGATAACTCAATGAATGAATCAGTTTTTAAAAAAATCAAAGCACTTCCACCATTAGATGACACAGTTATACAAATTCAACG
This sequence comes from Campylobacter concisus, assembly GCF_015229955.1. Classification (NCBI taxonomy): domain Bacteria; kingdom Pseudomonadati; phylum Campylobacterota; class Epsilonproteobacteria; order Campylobacterales; family Campylobacteraceae; genus Campylobacter; species Campylobacter concisus. The sequence continues at coordinate 5,642 of NZ_JAAKYZ010000005.1, read as the reverse complement.
CTTACATGCGGACGAAAATAGCTCAATAAGTGATCTTACAAAAGTGGTCGAAAAGGATCCGATGCTAACAGCAAATATCTTGCGTTCAGCAAACTCTCCACTTTATGGGTTTTCTCAAGAGATCACAACTATAGCAAGAGCTATTTCTCTTTTTGGTATGGCTACTATTCGAGGTTTTGCGCTTTCAAGTACGATTAAAAAGAGCTTTTCTATAAATTTAGAGCCTTATGGCATTACTACACAAGATTTTTTAAATATCTCGATAATACAAAATGCACTGATGTACAATTGGCATTCTAAAGTTAATCCTAAAAGTCTAGAAATTCTCTCTCCAGCTTCATTTATGCTTGAGATTGGCAAGATAGTTCTTGCTCACGAATTAGCCGAAAATAAGCAAGATGTCGAATTTAGAGAAAAACTTAAAAATATATCTAGTCCAATTGATCTTGCCCTATTTGAAACAGAAATTTTAGATATGTCAAATGAAGAAGTTACGGCTAAAATTTTTGAACAATGGAACCTTGAGACAGAGCTTAGCAGCTCGATACTCTATTCAAATAATCCAGAAGAGGCACCAGATCATATAAAAGATTACGCAAAAGCCCTAAAAGTGATAAAAACAGCTGTAAATATCTTTAATCAACTTGATGATATAAGCATACAAAATACTCTACCTCTTCTTGACGAATACGGCTTTGGACATGATACGTTTTTAATGGCTGTTGCTAAAGTCAAAGATAATTTGTGAAAGAATTTCTAACCTCACTACTAGTTGGCATCAAGGAAAAAGAAGTTTCAAACGAAGATAAAGAGATTTTACGAAATCTCTTAAATCTTGGTGCCGTAAGCTCTCATAAAGATAAATTTTACCTAAACAATGGCTACGTCTGTGGCAAGCTAGACATCAGCCAAAACGCAACTGGCTTTATCATGCCGTTTGATAAACGCTTCAAGCAAGACATCATCGTAGAAAATAAAAATTTAAACAACTCTCACCTTGGCGACATTGTGTTAGCAAAGCTTTTGCCACTTAAGAAAAAACGCCAAAGTGCTAAGATAGTAATGAGCCTAAAGCTTGCAAATGAGACAAGCGTGGTCTATACAAAACGCTTTGGAGCGGCCATTTTAGGTGTAAATTTAAAAACTGGACTAAGCACGACCTTAAAAGCGACTCAAAAAAGCCTAAAGATGCTCCCACTTGGGACGCTGCTTAAGGTAAACAACCTAAATAACGAAATAGTCGAGGTTTTAGGAAATTTAGAAGATCCGCTAAGTGATGAGAAAATTTCGCTTGCTATTTATAATAAAAACGATAAATTTAGCGAGGCTTGTGAGCTTGAGGCAAAGGCTTTTGGCGACGAAGTCGATGCTAGCATGTATCTAAATAGAGTTGATCTAAGAAATTTAGAGTTTTGTACGATCGATCCAGTCGATGCCAAAGACTTTGACGATGCCATATATTTCGATGAGAAAAAGCGTGAAATTTACGTCGCAATCGCTGATGTAAGCGAGTATGTAACTGCTTACAGTGCCATTGATAGCGAAGCTAAAAAAAGAGGCTTTTCAATCTACTTTCCGCACATTTCAGTACCGATGTTGCCGCGCGCACTCAGTGAAAATATTTGCTCGCTAAAGCCAAATGTACCGCGTCTTGCATTTTGTTTTAAAATTTCACTTGATGCGAATAATGAGGTAAAAAAAGAGGAGCTTTTTGAAGCGATCATCCTTTCAAAAAGGCGCTTTAACTACGACGAGATCGATGAAATTTTAGAAGGCAAAAGAGAGTGTGAAATTTCATGGATCAAGCCGCTTTTTAAACTCACCACAAAGCTTCGCAAAAAAAGGCTTTTGCACGCATTTGACTTTAGGACAAAAGAGCTTAGAATGAGCCTTGACGATGAGGGTCAAATTTCACAAACTAGGTTTGAAAGTGACTCCGACTCGCATAGATTAGTCGAGGACTGCATGCTTTTAGCAAACAAGGCTGCTGCTAAGCTCATCACAAAGGGTGTTTTTAGAAACCACGCATCGCCTGATTTTAAAAAGATAGATACCTTGCTTGAAGATTTACAACTTTTGGGGCTTGACTTTACCTACGAGAGCGACCTTGCAAATTTGATAAGAAAGATCCAAATAAAAGCCGATGAACTGGGCAACCGCGAGGAGATAGATAAACTCATCATCAAGTCTCAAAAAAAAGCTGAGTACTCAAGTGAAAATTTAGGTCACTTTGGGCTTGGATTTGATAGATACACGCACTTTACAAGCCCTATTAGACGCTACTCTGACCTTATTTTACATAGGCTCTTAAAGGCTAAAATTTCAAAAGATGACAAGCTTTACAACTTCTTGCTTTTAAACATCCAAAGCACATGTGCAACCTTAAGCGAGCTTGAAAGAGAGGCGGACAAGGTGGCCTACGACTTTATGGATAGGAAATTTGCACGCTGGGCAGCTGCAAATATCGGCAAAGAGGTGCGTTGCTACGTGAGCGAAAACCAAAATGTCTTGGTTGCCAAGCTTGATGATCATTTTGTTGGAGCTAGGATTTTCATCACTGGATACAGCGCAAATTTACTTCAAAAGCTTGTCGTAAAGATCACAGAGGCCGACATAGCGAGTGCTAAAATTTTTGCAAAAGTGGTAAGAAAGATCGATGTATAGAAAAGATTTGGAGCTAAATTTAGCAAATGCAAATTTAAGCAACTACTTCTTGCTTTTTGGAGCGGATGAGTTTCAGATCGAGCTCTTTGGCAAAGAAATTTTGAGCTTTTACTCTAGCGAAGATGCAAATTTACTAAGCCTTTATTTTGACGAGTACAACTACGCGCAAGCAAGCTCTCACCTAAGCGAGCAGTCGCTTTTTGGTGGTAAAAATATCCTATATATAAAAAGCGAAAAAAAGATCCCAGCAAAAGAGCTAAAAGAGCTCATCTCGCTTTGCGCAAAAAGCCAGGACAACTACTTTTTATTTGAGCTTTATGAGGCCGATATGAAACTAGTTTTTGATACGCAAAAGGCTTTTGGGACAAATTTTGCTAGATTTTTCAAGCCCTCAACTCCAGATGAAGCGATAAATTTACTAGCCAAAAACTCAGCCAAAATAGGACTAAACATAACTAAAAACGCACTTTATGAACTTTACTTTACGCATAATGAAAATTTATACCTTGCAGCAAGCGAGCTAACAAAGCTAAAGAGCCTAAACACACACATCGAACAAGATGATGTAAAAAGGCTAGTTTTTGGACTTGGCGGGATAAATTTTGATGATTTTTTTAATAAATTTATGGCTCTAAAAGATATAAAAAACGACTTTTTTACCTATCTAGAAGATCCAAATTTTAATGAAATTTTACTTCTAAACTCGCTTTACAAAGCATTTTTTAGGCTATTTAAAATTTACTCTTATATAAAGATAAATGGTCGATTGAATTTAGATGAGGCAATCGGTTATCAACCGCCTGTAAATGTCGCAAATTTATTAAAAGCAAATAGCTTAAAACTAAATTTAAATATCTATTTGGAGATATTTAAAACGCTAAATTTAGCCGAGTTAGAGCTAAAAACAAACACAAAAATGGATAAAGAAATTTTTGTATTATCAACCATTTTAAATTTACAACATCTCATATCAACAGCAAATATTAAGTAACTTTAAGCTAGAATCCACCCTTGCTTAAAGCAAAATCCTTGCTCACAAAGTGAGCTAAATATCCATAAGGAGAAGAAATGAAACATTACGAGCTTTTATTTATTCTTAAGCCGACACTAACGGAAGAGGAAGTTAAAGCTAAAGTTGACTTCGTAAAAGAAGTTATAACAAAAAATGGCGGCGAAATCGCTACTGTCGTTGAGATGGGCACTAGAAAACTAGCCTACACCATCAAAAAATACGAGCGTGGAACATACTTTGTTATCTATTACAAAGCCCCACCAGCACTTCTTGCAGAGCTTACGAGAAATGTAAGGATCACTGAAGATATCATAAGATTTTTAAGCGTTAAATATGAAAATAAACGCGAAATCGCAGCTTGGGAAAGACTTTGCAAAGGTATCAAGCAAACTATAAAAAAAGAGCCTCGTGAGCCAAGAGCGCCGCGTGAGCCAAGAGTTGAAAAAGTAGACGAGCAAACTTTTACAGAAGAATAATCAAGGATAAAAAATGTTCAATAAAGTAGTACTAGTTGGGAATTTAACAAGAGATATCGAACTAAGATACACTACTAGTGGATCTGCTATAGGAAATTCCGGTATTGCTGTTACTAGAAAATTTAATACTAATGGCGAGAAACGTGAAGAAACATGCTTTATTGACATATCGTTCTTTGGCAAATCAGCTGAGATAGCAAATCAATATTTAAGCAAAGGCTCCAAACTTTTGGTTGAAGGAAGATTAAAATTTGATCAATGGACCGACAACAATGGACAAAACCGTTCAAAGCACTCAATCGTAGTTGAAAATATGGAGATGCTTGGCGGAAATAGCGGAGCTAATGGACAAAGTCAAGGTGGATTTAATCAAAATAGTTCGTACTCACAACAACGAAATAATGGTTCAACTAATAGCTATGGCAATGGTGGATATCAAAATTCAGCACCACAAAGACAGCAAATGCAACCACAAAATAAAAAAGTACAAGAAGAGTACTATGAGGAAAAAATCCCTGATATAAACATTGACGCCGATAATTTTGATGGCGACAACGAAATACCGTTTTAATTTAAAGGATAGAAAATGGCAGAAAAAAGAAAATATTCACGTAAATATTGCAAATTTACAGAAGCAAAAATTGATTTTATAGATTATAAAGATACTTCTCTTTTAAAGTATTGTTTATCAGAGAGATTTAAAATAATGCCAAGACGTTTAACTGGCACATCAAAAAGACACCAAGAGATGGTAGAAAAAGCGATCAAAAGAGCTCGTCATGCAGCTATTATACCTTACATAGTAGATCGCAAAGATGTAGTTTCAAATCCTTTTGATGGACTATAATTATTAAACTATTAAGCCCCTATTAACGGGGTTTAATCCTAATCTTAAATATCTTAGATTCATGTTCTTATAGATTTTTATTTATTGACTGTAGTTTAAAATATTTTTCAAGTACTATCTATAATTTTGGTTTAACTTACACGAGACAATTAGAATTTATTCAGGTGGATATCTCAAATATATGCTGTCTTTAAATAACTCTATAGCATCAATTTATCAGTTCAAAATAATTTATTTAGCCATATATATACAATCAATATCGTTGATCCATATTATTCACAATTTTTACCACGAATCACGCATCATCTATCGTATAGCAATAGCTGCTCACATGAGGCTAAAAGACAAGATACTTAAATTTAAATAAATTTTATTAAATAAATCCAATATTCATCCATTTGGTGTCTGCATATCTTGCAAGTGGGCTTTATAATATATTTTATTTTGAAAACTTATTGATGCCAAACCAACCTAACCATGCAACCATGTTAGCTAAAAACAAATTTTAAACATCCTTTTCTTGACATGTAATAATGTTTTTTGTATAATCTCAATTCTTTTTTAAGCAAATGTCTTGCTAGCTCAGTCGGTAGAGCATCTCACTTTTAATGAGGGGGCCGTTGGTTCGAATCCAACGCAGGAC